>CAYMQL010000088.1:0-8276 GCA_964392255.1 uncultured Planctomycetaceae bacterium
CGAACGGCCGCATGAGGCTGGCGGAAGTGGAAAAAACCTTGGCCAAGGGCAAGCAGTCGCCGGCCTACGAGCGGTTGGCCGCCGAAGTTCGCGGCGACGAGCGGGCGTTGGATCAGTTGCGCGAGGAGATGAAGCCGCGGGCGCGCCGCGAGGCGGAGATGGCCTTCATGGCGAAGCGCATCGCCGCCGGCGCCGATCAGTTTGACCGGCGCACGGACGAACTTGCCCGGCTTCGCTCGGACCGCGAAAGTTGCCGCGTTATGGAAGAGATGCTCCAGGAGCGTTATGAGAAGCAGCGCAAAAACGCCGAGCAGACGACCGGCGATGCTATGGAGCTGGAATTCAAGCGGGACGAGCTGCTGCGGGCCGAGCGGGTGTTCGAATTGATTGCGGAACGGGCCGTGCAGCTTCAGACGGAGCGCGCGGCTCCGGCGCGGATTGCGCTGATGCAGCCGGCCGAGCCGCCCGACGCGCCGATCGAGACGTTCCCCTACAAAAACATGGCGGCTGTGTTGCTGGCGAGTCTCTGTCTGCCGTTTGCGCTGGCGGTCGGGTGGGAGCGGTTTGTCGGGCGCGTGGGCGATCCGCGGGCGCTCGAGCGGCAATCGAGTCTGGCGGTGCTCGGCGAGATCGTTCAGGTGCCGCTGCGAACGCGCGTCAGCGGCGGCGAAGGCCGACCGCTGCTCCGGCGCGATTGGCGGCTTTTCGAGGAAAGCGTCGACAGCCTGCGCACGAATCTGGCGCTTTCGGAAGAGCTTCGAGGAATGCGGATTTTGGCGGTGACCAGCGCGGCGACGTGCGAGGGCAAAACCAGCATCGCTTCGCAGTTGGCCCGCAGCTTCACACGCGCCACGGGCAAGCCGTTGCTGCTGATCGACGGCGACATGCGTTCGCCCGACATTCACGAGATGTTCCAAACGCCTCTGACGCCTGGGTTGGCCGAGGTGCTCAGCGGACAATGCACGTTGGAAGAGGCGATTGTGCCTACGTCGGACCATTTGGTCCATCTGTTGCCGGCGGGACGATTGGCGGCCAATCCGCACAGCTTGTTGGGCAACGGGGCTTGGCAGGCGTTATTGGGGCGGATTCCGGACTACTACCAGTATGTGCTGATCGACACGCCGCCGGTGCTTGCCGCCAGCGAAGCGCTGGTGTTGACCAAATCGGCCGACGCCTCGCTGGTGTGCGTGATGCGCAACGTCAGCCGGGTCGATCAGATTCGCAAGATCGTCGATCGGCTGGCCGCGTCGGGCAGCCGGCCGGTCGGCCTGGTGCTTAGCGGCGTTCCGATGCGCGACTATTCGTATCGCTGGGGCGATTACAGCTACACGTAAGGAGGCTGGGCCGGAGGCCCGATTGAATCCATGACAAAAACGAATCCATCGCATCCGGCTCCGCGCCGGCCCGCCGCCCGGTCGAGAATCCGGCGCATTCTGAACATGCGGCTGCTGATCGAAACGTTGATTGCCGCTGCGATCATCGCGCCGCTGGGCTACGTTTGGTATTCGGTGCAAGTTCGGCGAACGGCGGCGACGCTTCTCGACCGCGCCGCGGCATTGGTCAAGGAGGGAGACGACGCCAAAGCGGCCCAGTACTATTTTCAATACTTGAAGCTGCGGCCCGACGACCCCGACGCGCAAATTCTGCTGGCCGAAACGTTCGACCGCGCCGCGAAGGACCCGGCGGCGAAGGCCCAGGCCGTCGAGTATTTCTATCAGGCGATCGGGGTAGCGCCGCCTGAAAAGCATCGCGAGTTGCACCGCCGCGCCGCCGAATTGCTCGTCGAGCTGCGCCGGTTCGTGCCGGCCGAGGATGAAGCGCGGGAGTTGCTCAAGTCGGACAAGGACGATCCGCAGGGATGGCGGCTGCTGGCCTTGGCCGTTTACGGACAGGCAAGCAGCGGTTCGCCGGCCCAAGGCAAGGACCCGGCGCAGGTGGGCGCAACCGTGCAGAAGGCTAATCAATTAAACCCGGGCAACGTCGAACTCGCCGGCATGTTGGCCGAAACGTATCGCCACCATCCGCAATGGCTCGACGACGAACACCAGAAGCTTTCGGAGGCCGAGCTTCAGAAAAAGGCCGACGAGACGGTCGACGCAATGGTGGAGGCAAGCGGCAACGACGCCAGAGCGCTGCTGGCCCGTTCTCGCTATCGCACGCGCTACCATTTGCCGGGCGCCGAGTCGGATCTGGCGGCGTCGCTGGGGCAATCGCCGGACGACTTGGAGATCGTTCTGCAAGCGGCGCATCGAGCGATGCGCGACGCGGAAACGGCGCAATCGAAGGGCGAAGCCGCGGCGGCGGATGATTTTGCACAGGCCCGAAAACTGTTCGAGCGAGCCATCGCCATTGCGCCTGCGATCGAGGCGGGATATCTCGGACTCGGAGAGTTGCATCTCCGGCAGGGTCAATCTGATCGCGCCGCCGAGGCGTGGCGCCGCGGTCTTGAAAAAGCCAACCCGCAAAGCATCGAGCTCAATTCGCGATTGGCCGATATGCTCGTCGTCGAGGGACGGTTGGACGAGGCGGACAAGACCCTGACGACCTTAGAGCGAACGGCGGAGCGAATCGGCCCGATGTTGCCTTCGCCCGCCAAGCTGGCCCTGCGGCGTTCGAACGATCTGCTTCGGGCGAAGTGGCTGGTGCGCAAGGGGCGTCATTTCGAGGCGATGCCCCTGTTGCGGCGCATTGCGTCGGGCGGACAGGCCGATGCCGCCGAAGCGGCGCGCAATCTTCAGGCGTGGCATTGGCTGGGGCTGGCCTGCTCGGCGGCCGATCAATGGGATCAAGCGGCGTTGGCCTTCGAGCAAGCCGCGCAATTGGCGCCGAAGGCGGCGGCCCCGCGATTGCAGGCCGCGTCGGCCTGGCTGCTGGCGGGCAGGCCCGACGCCGCCGAAACGTGCTATCAGCAGGCGTTGACCATCGACGCCTCGGCCGACACGCGGCTGGCGCTGGCCCACGCAATGCTTCAGCGTCAGACGCTCGCGCCGGTAGCGTCGCGGAGTTGGGAGGGGTTCGACAAGGCCTTGGCCGAAGCGAAAGACGCCCACGCCAAAAAACCGATCTCCGACGCATGGCGATTGAAAATGCTCGAGATCGACTACCTCGCCGTGCGCGCTCAAGAGGGAGGCGAGTCGTCGGCCGAAGCGACCGCCAAGGCCGTCGCATTATGCGGCGAGGCCGAGCGCGAATATCCCGACGCGGTCCGTCTCTGGCAGACGCTGGTCGGCGTTTACCAACGGCTCGGCCGGCCCGACGACGCCGATCGAGTGGTGTCGAAGCTTGAAACCATCGAGGGTCAGGCGGCGACCGCCTGCTTGTTGCGGGCGCGGTTGTCGGCCGACCGGGGCGAATTCGATCGGGCCCGCGCAACGTTGACATCGGGCCTCGATACGCTGCCCGAGGACGTTCGCCCCGCCCTGCAGCGCGAGCTTGTGCAGATTGCAATTCGCGAAGGCCGGCCGGAGCAGGTGGGCGAACAATTGGCCGAGCTGCGCCGTCGAGAGCCGAAAAATCGCCAATGGTTGGCGTTGTCGATGGAACAGGCGTTCGAGGCGGGACGAATCGCCGACGTCGAGCCGATGGAAAAAGAGCTTCGCGAGTTGGAGGGCCCGGACGGATTGTTCTGGCGATACTACCAGGCGCGTCGCTTGTTGGCCGAGGCCCAAGGACCGAACGACCCGAAGCTGGCCGAGGCATCGAAGCTCCAATCATTCATTCAGAATCAGCGGCCGGCGTGGTCGAAGGTTCATCTTTTGCAGGGATTGTTGTCGGAAGCGACCGGCCAGTTTGAACAGGCCGTCGAGGCGTACCGCGAAGCCATCCGCCTGGGCGAGCGGCTGCCTATGGCCAAGCAACGGCTGATTTCGTTGTTGCTGCAAACGAACCGCGTCGACGAGGCGGATCAGTATCTGGCGTTGGCCGACGATCAAATCGCGCCGTCGGCGACGTTTTCGTCGCTCGAGATGGCGGTGGCGACTCGGCGAGGGCAGCTCGACCGCGCCTTGGAGACGGCGCGCCGCGGCGTGGAACAGCGTCCGGACGATGCGATCGCGCGGCTGTGGCTGGGGCAAATGCTTTTGGCCGTCGGTCAGCGTGAAGAGGCGGAGACTGCGCTGCAAAAGGCGGTCGAACTAGCGCCCGACGACCCGCGCACGCTGAACGGTTTGTTCACCTTCTATATCCGCACGGCGCAGCCCGATCGGGCCCGAAAAACGCTTCAACGAATCAGCGAGAACGCCAAATTGAGCGAGTCGCAACGGGCGTCGATTTTGGCGCAGGGATACGAATGGCTGGGCGATCAGGCGCAGGCCGCGGCCAACTATCGGAAGGCGGCGGAAGCCGATGGGTCGGACGCGGCGGCGCAGCTCCGGCTTGCGCAGCACTTGCTGCGCCGCGGGTCCGACCGCGCGGAGCCCGAACGCATTCTGCGCGACTTGCTGGCCAAGCGGCCCGACACGAACCCCGCGCGGTGGATGTTGGCCGAATTGCTGGTCGAGCAGGGCGGCGAGTCGCAATGGCAGGAAGCCCGCCGGCTGGCGGAGCAGGCGGGCAACGATCCGGCCCAAGCGCAAATGGGGCGCCGTGTGCAGGCGATGCTTTTGATGCGGCGCGGCGGAAAAGAAAACCTTGACGCGGCCCGGCGGCTGCTCGAAGAACTGGTCGCCGGCGGCAAGAACGTCGACGACGCGGATCGCCTGGCGTTGGCGCGATTGTACGACGCCCAAGGCGGCTTTGAATTGGCCAAGCAGCAATGTCTGATTTTGGTCGATCGCGAAAACCCGAGCGCTGGGCACCTGCGTTGGTTCGTCGATCTGATGTTGCGGAACGGCCGGCTCGACGAAGCCGATCCGTGGCTGAAAAAACTTGAGGCGATTGCGCCCGACGATTTGGGCGCGACGGCGCTGCGGGCGCGCTGGCTGCGCGAAAGCAACCAAACGGCCGGCATCGAGCCGCTGGTGGAAGCGGCGGCCGAGAAGCTTGTGCGGACGGTGCCGGAGAACCCATCGCGCGAGGCGGATATCGCCTTCGCCGTGGGCAGCCTCTATATCACGGTCGATCAGCCTAAGGCGGCGGAGCGGTGGTTCCGCCGATTGGCGGCGCTGATGCCCGAACGCTACGAACCGCTGGCCGGCGCGCTGGCCAAACAGGGACGCATAGGCGAGGCGATCGAACTATGCGCCGCCGCGGCAAAATCCGACGACTCGACTCGACCGGCCCTTGCGTTGGTTACGGTTTTGTTAGCGGGCAAGCCGACGGAGGCGAATCTTCAAGCGGCCGCGCCGCTGCTGGAGAAGGCCGCGGCCGATCACCCCGACGATGCGGATTTACTGTCGGGCTTGGCGGCTTTGCGGGTGGTCGAACAGCGCCTCGACGAGGCGGCCGAGTTGTATCGGCGGATTCTGAAGCAGAAGCCGGCCGACGTCGGCGCGTTGAACAATCTGGCGACCTTGCTGGGCGAGCAGCCCGACAAGCGGGCCGAGGCGATTGCGTGCATCGACCGCGCTCTTGGCATCGCCGGACCGCAACCGCGCTTGCTCGACACGAAGGGAACGATTTTGCTGTTTGAGAAGAAGGCGGCCGAGGCCGTGCCCTTGCTGGAAGAGGCGGCGACCGCGGCCGACGCCGATCCCCGGTATCGTTTCCATCTGGCCGCGGCCTACGACGCCGCCGGAGAAACCGAAAAGGCCCGCAATGCGCTGCGCGCGGCTCGCGAAAAGCATCTGAATCGTCAGGTCTTGACGCCGCTGGACCAGAAGATGCTGGCCGACCTGGAAAAGAAATACGAATAGCATGAGACACGTTGGGTTTTGGTTAGGAATCGCGCTGGTCGCGGCGTTGACGATCTTTTCCGGCGTCTTGCAGGGAAAGATGCGGAATCGCTGGGGGGCGTCGTCGGATATCGTCGCCGCGGCCGGCAAGCTGGTGAAGATACCCTCGCAATTCGGCGACTGGCGACTGCAATCGTCCGAATCGCTTGACGAAACGTCGTCGCGGATGTTGGAATGTGCGGCGTCGATGGTCCGCAACTACGAAAACCAGGCGACCGGCGACACGATCAGCGTCACGCTGGTGCTCGGACCGCCGGGTCCGATCTCGGTGCATACGCCCGAGGTTTGTTTCGGAAGCCGGAACTTCAAGAGCCGCAGCGAACGCGAAAAGACCGCGATTCCCGGAGGGGAGAACGAGCAGGACGAGTTTTGGGCGATGAACTACGCAGCCAACAATTTGCGCGGCGATTTGATCCGCGTATACTACGCCTGGAGCAAAGGCGACCGCTGGTCGGCGCCGAAAGACGCCCGATTCTGGTCGGCCGGACAGCCGTACCTTTATAAGATGCAGCTTCTGGCGCGTTTGGCGCCGGGGGCGAATGAGCAATCCGAGGATCCTTGTTTGAAGTTTTTGCAGGAATTTTTACCGGCGGCCAGAGACTTTCTGGTCGCGCCTTCCGCGAATTAGCGCGGCACACACACACGTTTGTAATACCTGTCGGGGGACTACTGCGATGTCGGTGGCGAAGACTAGCCCAATAGCGAAACAACGCGATCCTTCTCGATCCGTCGCGACCGCAGACGCATCGACGGCCGTTGTTCCGCCCAATTCAGCCTATGTTCGCGTCAAAGCGGTTCTGGATGGGGCGCTGGCGGCTTTGCTGCTGGCGCCGGGGCTTCCGATCATCGCTCTGATGGTTCTGGCCGTGCGTTTGACTTCGCGCGGGCCCGGCATCTTTCGACAAGTCCGCGTGGGACGCGGCGGTCGTAAGTTCACAATGTACAAAGTGCGCACGATGCGAATCGACGCCGAAGCGGCCACCGGCCCGGTGTGGACCCAGGCCGGCGATCCGCGCGTTACGCTGGTGGGCAGCGTGCTTCGCCGGTTCCACTTGGACGAGTTGCCGCAGTTGTTCAACGTGCTCAGGGGCGAAATGGCGCTGGTCGGACCGCGGCCCGAGCGGCCGGAGTTCGTCCGCGTGTTGGCCGAGGCGATTCCGGGCTATTTGGATCGGCTTGCCGTGCGGCCGGGCGTTACGGGACTGGCGCAGTTGAACCTTCCGCCCGACAGCGATCTGCACAGCGTGCGCCGCAAATTGACGCTCGACCGCCAATATGTCCGCGAGATGGGGCTCTGGCTTGATTTTCGGATCGTCGCGGGCACGTTTTTGCGGTTGTTCAAGCTGCCCGAACGCTGGGTCATTGCAGGTCTCGGCCTTCGACGGAAGACAACGACTTCTGCAATCAACGCAGAAGCATCGTTCAGCGGCGGCGCGAACGGCGCCGATCTGGAGCACTCGCCTGGGACGCCCGTGAGCGTTCTGATTCAGGCGGCGGGCGATTCCTGCCCGGGCGACGGCAATCCGGCCCGCCATCACGCGGGCCGCGGCAAGCGGCGCCATCGCCATTTGCGCCGCTCCAAGCCTCGATAGCCGCCGAGCGGCGGGCGTCGCGGCGCATTTTTATTGAATCTCAGGAAAGTAATGTCGCGTCAAGATAGCCGGGGACTTACAGCCCCCGGAGCAAAGCCGTCGATCCACGCATATCCCGGGGGTTGTTAGCCCCCGGCTATTGCGACATTATTTACCTGACCGTCGATAGCTTCTCTAACGGTGCGTTCAACCATCTTATCTTCTCCGACGAACATCTCGGGACCGACGCCGATCCTGAATGCCTTCACCATCGACGTGGAGGACTACTTTCAGGTGTCGGCGTTCGAGAGGCACATTGCCCGCGACCAGTGGGATCGTTGGGGAAGCCGCGTTGAGGCCAACACGCACCGCGTGTTGCGGTTGTTGGACGGCCACGGCGTCAAGGGTACGTTTTTTGTGCTCGGCTGGGTCGGCGAGCGCTATCCGCAGTTGGTCCGCGACATCTGCGCTTGCGGACATGAGATCGGTTGCCACGGCTACTGGCATCGTTTGATCTACGAGCAGACGCCGGAGGAGTTTCGCGTCGACCTGCGGCGGTCGCGCGACGTGCTTCAACAGACCGTCGGCCAACGAGTCGTCGCGCACAGGGCCGCAAGCTTTTCGATCACCCGGCGATCGCTCTGGGCGTTGGAGATTCTGGCGGAGGAAGGTTTTCTGATCGATTCCAGCGTGTTTCCGGTGCGCCACGACCGCTACGGCATTCCCGGAGCCGAGCCTCGGCTGCACCGTTTAAGTACGGCGTCGGGCTCGCTGTGGGAATTTCCACCGTCGGTGGCCCGAATCGCCGGAATGAACGTGCCGGTCAGCGGCGGCGGATATTTTCGACTGTATCCCTTGGGCTGGACGCTTTATT
>CAYMQL010000089.1:0-8272 GCA_964392255.1 uncultured Planctomycetaceae bacterium
GCTCCATCGGCGCAGTCGCCGTCGGCTTCCTGCGGCTGATCATAGCGGTTGCAATACTGGCGGTTTACGGCCATCTGGTTCGAGGACTGTGGCTCCCCAGCGACGCATCGGCGCGAACATGGCTCCTTTTGGGACTTTCCGGTCTGGTCGGCTACTTCATCTCGGATTTGTTTTTGCTAAGGTCTTTTTTGCTGATTGGCCCGCGGCTCTCGTTGTTGGTCTATTCGTTGTCGCCGCCGATGGCGGCCATTTTCGCATGGGCGACGATCGGCGAATCGCTTTCACTGCGGCATTGGGCGGCGATGGCGGTGACGCTGGCGGGCGTGGGCTGGGTGGTGCTGGAACAGCCCAATCGCACGAACGCCCCGGCTGCGCGGCACAAAACGCGGGGCGTGGCGATGGCCGTGCTGGCCGCCGCCCTGCAAGCGGTCGGCTATATCCTGTCGAAAGAGGGCATCGGCGACTACGATGCGATGGCAGGCACAATGATCCGCGCGTTGGCGGCGATTGCGGGCTTCGCCGTCTTCATTACGCTTTGGCGGCGTTGGCCGGCGATGGGGGCCGCCCTGCGACAGGTCCGCCCAATGTGCATCCTAGCCCTCGGCGCGGCGATCGGTCCCGTGGCGGGAGTTGCTTTTAGCCTGATCGCGCTGCGTCACGCCCCGGCCGGAGTCGTCGCCACGATCATCGCCACGATGCCGGTTTTGATTCTTCCGTGGAGCATTTGGCTGCATCACGAACGGATCGGTCTGCGGGCCGTCCTGGGCGCGATCGTGGCGGTGGCGGGCGTGGCGATGCTGACGCTCTAAGCGGCGATTCTCGGTCAACCCTCGAAATCGCCCTCTACTAACACTACATCGCTAACTCGCAATCTAAAAGAAATTCACCACGGAGTCACGGAGGTCGCAGAGACAGACAAAAGGTGGAATACATGGCATTGGTATTTTTTTCGGTTGGAAGATCATCATTCGCACTTCGACACCAACGGATCGGTGGTTGCCGCAAATCAATTGCGGCACGTGGCTTAAATCTCCGCATCCTCCGTGTCTCTGTGGTGAACTTAGCGCTGTAGTACTAACAAGGTTTTCGCCATCAATGTAGACCTCTCTGACCGTGGAGCGGTTGAGCCCGTCGTAATGCTGACACAGGGGTCAGGGGACAGAGGCCAGGGGCCAGAAATCGAGTTGCCGTCCGCGTCGTGCGTCCGGGTCTGGTTTGTGTTCCACTAGCCACTAGCCACTAGCCACTAGCCACTAGCCACTAGCCCCCAGCCCCTCGTGTCGTCGTGCCGCTCGGCCCCGATCCGCATCACGCCGCCATGCGTCGGTCTGGCACTGATGACCAAAGGGGCTAATTTTGGGTGCCACTGGCTTTGCCAGTGCCGGGGAGTGCGGGTTGTTGTTGCATTTTGCTGTGTATACAAATATGGCATGGCATATCCTTGGCCGTCGAGAGATATCGATGGTTTCCGGTACGCCCCAGAGAGTTGAGGCCTGCACCCTGCCGGAACAAACACTGGCAGAGCCAGTGGCACACTTCATTCGTCACCTTTCGTCAGTGCCACCCCGCCGACCCAGGCGTTTTAGTCCGTATTTCTCAGTGTGCCGTGAAAAGGCTTGAGTTTCCAGTGGGTGAGAAACCCACCCGGCAAGGGTCGCTCCAGCCGGAAGCAGTCGGAGCGGCGGGGGAGGTAACAAACCTGTCGAAGCCTTCGATGGCAGGGGTCGCTTAAGGCGGCTCAGCAAGCATCCAGGCCGTAACGCGAGTGAACGTTGAGCAGGCCCCGAAAAGGGCGATGTGGAAGCCGACCCGCCTGAGAAACGGGGAAGGCCGCCGTGATTGGTGAAGCGAGCGACGAACGCAGCCAATGATTCCACCGGGGTAGTGACGACGGCATGGATGACAAGGAATCTCAAAGCAACACGGGAAGCCCCAACGATGGAGGCGTGTGACCTCCAACCGGACGCCCGCGAGGGACAGGCCGGGCCGTGTGAGGTGACGGAGAGGTTCGTAGTACCGATGAAGCCGGGCAACGCCGGTCGAGGGAAGGAACCTCAGTTCAAGGTCAACGTAAGACGTGGCGAGAGCCAGGAGAGTGGCGATGAGCCTGACACCTCCACTGAAGGTTCAGAAACTACAGGAGACGTTGCACGTCAAAGCGAAGGGATCGCCCGGCTATCGGTTCTATCAACTGTACGACAAGGTGTATCGTCGAGACGTATTGGAATACGCCTACCGATGCTGCTCGGCCAACGGCGGAGCACCAGGAGTGGACGGCCAGTCGTTCACGGACATCGAGAAGTACGGCGTCGAACTCTGGCTGGACGAACTGACGGAGGAACTCAAGAAGAAGACGTATCGACCGCAGGCCGTGCGGCGGGTCAACATCCCGAAGCCCGGCCAACCGGGACGCACGCGGCCGTTGGGCATACCGACGGTCAAGGATCGTGTCGTGCAGACGGCCGTTTTGTTGGTCTTGGAGCCGATCTTCGAGGCCGACTTGCAGCCGGAGCAATATGCCTATCGGCCGGAACGCAGCGCATTGGACGCGATTCGCGCGATCCATACGCTGGTGAACGCGGGGCATACGGAGATTGTGGACGCGGACCTGAGCGGGTATTTCGACAGCATACCCCACGCCGAGTTGATGAAATCGGTGGCCCGTCGCGTCAGCGATCGGCATCTGTTGCATCTCATCAAGATGTGGCTGATAGCACCGGTGGAAGAAACGGATGAGCGTGGGCGTACGCAACGGACGACTCGCAACAAGGACTTGAAACGCGGCAGCCCGCAAGGATCGCCGATTTCACCGTTGTTGAGCAATCTCTATATGCGACGGTTCATTCTGGGCTGGAAGACATTGGGACACGAGAAACGGCTTGGCGCGAAGATCGTCAATTACGCCGATGATTTCGTGATCTGTTGTCGCGGCTCCGCCAACAAGGCGATGACCACGATGCGGGCCATGATGCAGAAGCTGAAACTGACGGTGAATGAAACCAAGACGCATGTGTGTCGCCTGCCGGAAGAATCGTTCGACTTCTTGGGCTACACCATCGGACGATGCTACTCGACGCGAACGGGCCGAGCCTATCTGGGCACGCGACCGTCACGGAAGAAGGTCTTGGGGCTATGCCGCGAGATCAGCGAGATGACCGGCCGACGATGGACGCTGCAGGACGCGGCGGATCGAGTGGCCCGACTCAACCGCATGTTGGTTGGATGGGCGAACTACTTCTGCCTGGGTCCCGTCAGCAAAGCCTATCGAATTGTGGACAGCCACGTTCGGCATAGGCTCCGCCAGTGGTTGTGTGCAAAGCACAAAGTTCAAGGTCAGGGAACATCACAATACCCGGACGAATATCTTGAACAGACGTTGGGGCTTGTACGGCTCCAATCGCGAACACGCAACTTCCCGTGGGCGACAACGTGAAACCTTGTCCGAGAGCCGGATGCGGGAAATCCGCACGTCCGGTTCGATGAGCGGGGTGTGAAAACGGAGCATGGTCGAGCTATTGAGGCACCGACAGACGAAAGGGTCGGAAACCGATAGGCTTTGCCTAAACCACCGCGTCACACCTCGACTCTACCCACCGTTTAGCCGGCGGGCTTGCCGCGCTTTTGACCGCAAGTTATCACTACACACGGCGGGGAAGCCCGCCGGCTAAACAAAACACCATGTTGAACTTTTTCGCCGCGTGGTGAGAAATGGGGTGGAGAGAAGAGAGTGGACAGTAAAAAACCGCTACGGTTTCTTCGCCTGAGTGCTGCCGGCCACGTAGATTTCGCCGTCGCCAAGACGCAGCGTTTCGAGGCGGATCGGTCGGTTGGCCGCGGCCGGAAGCGTAATCAGCGCAACCGGGTCGCCGCCGACCGTGTGCCAACGCAACGGGCATCCCATGTCGGCGGCCGCCTTCGTCAGCCGGTCGGTCACTTGTTGGATTGGAGCGGGCAACAGCCCAGCCCGAACCTTCAGAATTCGCAAGGCGATCACATTCGGCTCGGGCACGGAAGGCTTAAGCGTCAGGTTCAACACCGTTGCATAGTCGCCCCGCTGATACCGACATGCAAGCGTCACTTGCCCGGCGTCGATCGTAACGCGAGGGTCTTGCCACCCGGCGGGCAACGCCTTCGGATGGTTTCGTATCAGATCGACCGCCAGCCAGCCGTTGATCTGCTCGGCGGTGAACAGGGCCTCCCAGCGGCCGGGCTTCTCGACCGCGCTGGTCAAGGCGGTCGCCTGTTGAACCATCCGAAAACTGCCCTTCTCTAATCGGGCGGAATCAAGCTCCATCGCCGCGCGGTAGAACGCCGGCTCGTGCCGAACGGCCAGAATAACCCCCAGCAATGCGAGCGATACAAGCATCGCCGCGACAACAACGATCAACAGCGTAATCCAAGTCCTGCGCGACACGTTTCTATCCTCAGAACGTGTAAATCAAGGTCTCCCCTCTCCCTTTGGGAGAGGGGCCGGGGGTGAGGGCCACATGGGCGAAATCGCAAGTGCCGCAATGTTCGGCTCGTAATGCGCCCTCACCCTAACCCTCTCCCAAAGGGAGAGGGGACTATGTCTACGCAAACCGCAACAACGCATAGTTCTTCTTGCCCGACCGCAACACCATCACCGATTCGCTGGCCAGATCGGCGATGCCGAGTTGCGTTTCGAGGTTCTCGACGCGGCGATTGTTCACATACGCGCCGCCCTGGGTGATAATCCGCCGGGCCTCGCTCTTGTTCTTACACAGGCCCGAGGCCGCGAAAGCCTCGATAATCGGCAGCCCGTCGCCGGCAAGCTGGTCGCGCGAAAGCTGCCGGCTAGGCACGTCGGCAAAGATCGTCGTCAACTGGGCATCGCTCAATGCGGAAATCTCGGCGCCGAAAAAGATGTCGGTGGCCCGCTCGGCAATGTTCAATCCCTCGTCGCCGTGGACCAGCCGAGTCAGTTCCGCGGCCAGCCGGCGTTGGGCGGCCCGACGGCCCGGGTCGGCCTGATGCTCGGCTAACAAGGCGTCGATCTCCTCGCGGCCCAGGTCGGTGAAGAAACACAAGCAGCGGCCCACGTCGGCGTCGTCCAGGTTGATCCAGTATTGATAAAAATGATAGGGGCTGGTCCTTTCGGCCGAAAGCCACAGCGCGCCCGACTCGGTCTTGCCCATCTTCGTGCCGTCGCTGCGCGTCAGCAGCGGGCAGGTGCAGCCGTAAAGCTGCACGCCGCGCAGCCGCCGGGCCAGGTCGATGCCCGCCGTGATGTTGCCCCACTGGTCGCTGCCGCCGGCCTGCAATTCGCAGCCGTAGTGCTCGTTGAGATGCACAAAGTCGTAGGCCTGCAACAGCATATAGCTAAACTCGGTGTAGCTCAGTCCCGCATCGGTGCGTTCGAGCCGGCTGCGGACCGAATCCTTGGTGAGCATCACGTTGACGGGGAAGTGCTTGCCTACGTCGCGGAGAAACTCAAGATAGCCGAACCGGCCCATCCAATCGTAGTTGTTCACCAACAGCGCCGAGTTCGGGCCGCAGTCGAAATCGAGGAAGCGGCGCAACTGCGGTTCCATGCCGGCGACGTTGGCCCGCAGCGAGTCGGGCGAGAGCAGATTTCGCTCTTCGCTTTTGCCGCTGGGGTCGCCGATCATGCCCGTAGCCCCGCCGACCAGGGCGATCGGCCTGTGTCCGGCCTGTTGGAAGCGGCGCAGCGTCATCAGGGCCACCAGATGCCCGACGTGCAGGCTGTCGGCCGTCGGATCGAAGCCCACATAAACCGTCCGCGGCTTCTCCATCAGCAGCCGCGGCAGGTTTTCCGGATCAGTGCTCTGGTTGACCAGCCCTCGCCACGAAAGCTCGGCGATGACGTTAGTGG
Organism: uncultured Planctomycetaceae bacterium; assembly: GCA_964392255.1. Taxonomy (GTDB): domain Bacteria; phylum Planctomycetota; class Planctomycetia; order Pirellulales; family Thermoguttaceae; genus CAYMQL01. Next base: position 5,855 of record CAYMQL010000089.1, read on the forward strand.
AGAGTGGAGAGTGGAGAGTGGAGAGTGGATTATTGTGTAAGGGGCTCATGGAGACATCTTTTTCTTTAATGAGTTGGCCAAACCGCTAATGAGCCGGGCAACTTCAGTTGTGGAATTCACCAGGACATCTTTGCATTTGCTGTCAATATAGCCAAGACGTTCTGCAATCAGCATCTGAGTTTCCAGTTCCTTCAGCGAGCCGTACGCCACTGCGAGGAATTGCAGAAAATCACGAGTTGTATTTCGGGCTTGCCCCTCTGCGATGTTTGATGGAACCGAAACGGCTGCCCTTCTGATTTGGCTTGTTAGCCCATAGAGTTCCTCTTTCGGAAAGCCGGCGGTCGTACGATATGCAGAGACAACCAAATCCATTGCTTTTTGCCAAACGATCAAATCACGATAATCATTGACAGGCATGGTTTTCCTCAAAAATCGTCTTTCCAACATCGCATTCAAACCTGCATATCACTCTCTCCACTCTCCACTCTCCACTCTCCACTCACCTCCACATATCATCCATCGGATTCAGCAGGCCGGGAAGCTGCGGCTTGGGCAGAGCCTTCAACATTTGCTCGGCTAGTCGCTGGTCTTCCTTGGTGGTGACTTTGATGTTCATCGGCGAGCCGGGCACGACTGTGACCGGGCGGCCGAGGCGTTCGACCAACTGAGCTTCGTCCGTAGCATTGAAGCCGGACCGCTTGGCGTAGGCCTCTAAAAGCAGCTCGCGGCGGAAGACCTGCGGCGTTTGGGCCTCCCAAAGGTTTTCGCGCGAGACGGTCTCTTCGATCTGATGGTTGGCGACCCGCTTCAGCGTGCCGTGGACGGGAATGGCGAAGATCGCCGCGCCCGTCTTTTCGGCGGCGGCGAAAATCTGGTCGATCCAGGCGTCGGTCAGGCACGGCCGGGCGGCGTCGTGAACGCAGACAAACTCGGCCGTGGGCTTGACGCGCGCCAAGGCGGCCTCGACCGAGTCGGCACGTTCCGCTCCGCCGTCGACCACCTCGATGTCGAGAAAAGCGATGTTCGCCGCAAACTTGAAATTGAAATCGGCGCGATCCTCGGGGGCAATGACCAGAATCGTCTGCACCACGTCGTTGCGGCCCAAAAAACGCTCGGCCGAGTGCAGCCAAATCGCTTTGTTGGCCAGCGGGGCGAACGGTTTTTTATAGCTCTTGTCGCGGAACCGGCTGCTGCGGCCCGCGGCGGGCAGAATCACGGCAAACTTGGCCACCGGGAAGACTCCTTTCTTCGGTTGATTGCTACGGCTTCGTCTTCAGCCGCTCCTCCAACTCGCTCTTGAGTTTGCCGACGGGCGCCTCCAAGTCTTCGTCTTCGCTTTTGCGATCTTCGAGGAAAGCCGCGAATCCATCGAGGCTTTTCTGCACCGCGGCGACGAAGGCCTGCTGGGCTTGGTCGCGAGCCAAGGGGGCGACTCCCTTGCGCCCCTCTTCCGCGCCCTGGAGGACGGCCACGGCCGCACACAACCGCTGCTTGATCCAACGCCGCGAATCGGGCAAGGCATAGTGCCGCTCTTTGGCCAATTCCGGCAGGGCCGTGCAGGCGTCGATCATAAACTGGCCGGCCGCTGCCGCCGCGTCGGCGGCGTTGATTCCGTTTGCGCCTGCATAGTTCAAGCGTCCCAGCGATTCGGCGGCCACGGTGCGTGTTGATAGCGAAAGCTGCGCGTCGGCCATAACCTTGCTCAGCGCCGTGAACACGGCATTGCCCTCGCCGACCGAACCCAAAACACCGAGCGTTTCGGCGGCTTGGGCGAGAATCCATTCGCGTCCCGCTTCGTCGCCGGCGCCGGCAGGGCCGCCGCCGATCAGTTTGAGCATGACGGGCGTGAGCTTGCCGCGCAGCGCCTCGTCGGACGGGGCCGCCGCGGCATGACGCAAGATGCCCACCATCGCTGCGGTGCGCACGCCGTCGGGCAAATCGCCGTCTCCGACCGATGCAAGCAGCACATCGAGGGCCTCGGGCAGCGGCGCGGGCGGCATCTCGACGCTGTTCAGATTGCCGATCGTCAGCATCGCGTTGACCTGCACCGCCGGATGGTACGGGCCCGACGCCAGGTCTTTCATGAATTCCAGCACCAGCGCGTTCAGATGATCGTGTACGGTGGCCGCTGTGCTGCGCTTGCCGAGGTGGCTGTTGCGCAGGTCGCGGGCAAAGGACGTCAGATTCGGCAAGTTCTCGACCTGGGTCCAGCGGGCCAGAAAATACTTCTTATAGAAATTGTCGAACAGCGCCTGGTCGTCGTTCGAAAATCGGCCCGCGATAAGAATCTGATTGACGCGGATGCCGCTGCGTTTCAACGACTCATCGACCGGCAGTTCCTTATAGGAGTCGCCCGCAGGGTTGGAAGCCGGTTGGGCCAAAGCGACGGCGCCGCCGCCCCGAAGGGCTGTCACCATC
>CAYMQL010000090.1:0-8168 GCA_964392255.1 uncultured Planctomycetaceae bacterium
AAACAGGATATTGATATCCTGAGATTCAATAAACAAAACACAGTGTTGAAATATTTCCCCGCGTGGTGAGAAAATGCGGGTTAGCGACGCCCTCTCACCCTAACCCTCTCCCGGAGGGAGAGGGGACCAATTGCTGATCGCTTACCGCTACTTCTGCGGTTGGGCCGCGTGGACGACGAGCGTTTCGTCGGCACGCTCGAATCGGAGCGTCTCGCCGCCGCTTTCGGGCCCGGAAGGCTCCGTCCCGGCAAAGGGTACAGTCCCATTTTCGCTGACACGAAAATTGGGACAGTCCCCCGGATCGGCAGTCTGCGGAGGCTCGGGTTTTGAGCCCCCGGCGGTCGAGCGGCCGAAGAGCCGGGCGAAAAACGCACCAAGATCGTCGAACAGCGAATAGGCCACCGGCACGGCCAGCAGCGTCAACAGTAGCGAGAGCGTTTGGCCGCCGATGATTACGCCGCTGATGGCCTTGTTTATGGCCGAGCCTTCGGCGTTCGAGAGGAACGTGGGGATCATGCCGGCGACGAACGCGACGGTGGTCATCAAGATCGGGCGGAGTCGGTCGCGGTTGGCGGTGACGATCGCCTCGAACTTGGGCATGCCCTCGGCGCGGAGGTGGTTGGCGTGGTCGATCTGCAAGATCGAGTTCTTCTTGACCACCGCAAACAGCACCATGATGCCCAGCAGCGAGAAAATATTGATCGACTGGTTGAACATCCACAGCGAAACCAGCGCGAACGGCAGCGTCAGCGGCAGCGACAGCAAGATCGTGATCGGGTGCAGCCACGACTCGAACTGGGCGGCAAGGCACAGGTAGACAAAGATAAACGCGAGAATAAATGCCAAGAAAAACGCGCGGAAGGCCTTGGCCATTTCCTTCGACTTGCCCAGCAGGCCGGTCGAGTATTCGGGGCCCATTTTCAGCTTGGCCACCGAGGCGTCGATGGCGTCGATGATCGTCTGCTGTGAGGCGCCTTCGGCCATGTTCGCCGTGATCGTGACCTGCCGGGTGCGGCCCAGCCGGTTGATTTCGGCCGGACCGGTGCCTTTGGCGAAACGGACCACGTCGTCCAGCGGTACGGTGCCGAACTTGCTCGACGGAATCGTGATCATCTTCAGTTCGTCGAGGCGGTTGCGGACGTCGGCGATCGAGCGGACGTGGATTTCGTACTGCTCGCCGCTTTCGTTGTAGTCGGAGACCTTGTCGCCGGCCACCAGCAGGCGGAGCGTGTTGGTGATGTCGGCGATCGAGACGCCCAATTCCGCGGCCTTGGGGCGATCGACCGAAACGCCGTATTGCGGTTTTCCGACTGAAAGCGACGAATCGACGTCGACGGCGCCTTCGACCTTGCGCAGGTCGGCCATGACGGCGTTGGCCGCCCGTTCGAGAACGCCCATGTCGGGACCGCTGATCATGTACTGCACATCGCTTTCGACCCCGCCCAGCGAAAACAGCGAAACGGGCGTGACGCTCATTCGCAGGCTCTGGCCGTCGAAGTTGGGCAGAATTTTCTTGCGCACGTAGTCGAGAATTTGCGCCTGGCTGAACTTGCGGTCCGCGATGGGGACCAATCGGGCGTAGACCGTGGCTTTGTGGGCGTAGTGCTGATCGGTGTCGGCCACGCTCGTAATCGTGTATTCGATGCCGCTGAGGCGGCGGATGTCGCGGGCGATCCGCGCGGCGATCACTTGCGTCGCCTCGAGCGACGTCCCTTCCGGCGCCTGCACGTTGACCTGGAACTCGGACGAATCGTCGTCGGGCATAAAGTTCTTCGGCAGCACCTTGAACAGATAAGGAATCGTCGCAAGGCTGCCGATCATCACCAGCACGACCAGAAACCGCCAGCGAAGCGAAAACCGCAGCATGACCAGATAGGCCGACTCGATGACGTGATAGAACGGCTGCCCCTTCGAGTCGTGCGCGGCGGGCTTGCCGGGCGTTTCTTCCTTGGCCTTGAACCAGCGGGCCGCAAGCATCGGCGTCAGCGTGAAGCTGACCAACATGCTCACGATGATCGTGCCGGACATCGTGATGCCGAACACTCGCAGAAACCGGCCGACGATGCCCTCCATCATGGCGATCGGCAAAAAGACCGCGACCAGCGACAGCGTGATGGCCAGCACGGCCAGGGCGATTTCGCCCGTTGCGGCCAAAGCCGCCTCGTAGGGCGTGTATTTCTTCTCCTCGATGTAGCGAAAAATGTTTTCCATCACCACGATGGCGTCGTCGATCACGATGCCCACCGAAAGCGTTAGCGCCAGCAGCGAAAGGCTGTTCAGCGTGAAACCCATGAAGTAGATGATGGAAAATGCGGCGACGATCGACGTCGGAATCGACAGGGCGGCGATCACCGTCGCGCGAACGTTCGAGAGGAAGAAGAACACGACGACCGCAGCCAACGCGCCGCCGATGAGCATGTGTTCCTCAACCGCATGGACCGAGGCCTTGATGAAGACCGACTGGTCGCTGACGAGCTGGACCTTGTAGCCCTTGGGCATCGTGGCTTCGAGGGCCTTGAGCCGCTCTTTCAGGGCGTCGGCCACGGCCACGGTGTTGGTGCCCGACTGCTTGCGGATGTACAAAAGCACGCAGGGCGTGTCGTTGTAGAGCGAGACGCTTTCGAGCTCTTCGGTCGAGTCTTCGGCTCGGCCGAGGTCGCCGATGGTGATCGTGCGTCCGTCGCGATTGGCCACGGCGACGGCGTCGAGTTCGGCCATGTTTTGTACGCGGCCCAAGGTGCGGAGCGTGTATTCCTTCGAGCCGACTTTCATCGAGCCGCTGGGCATCTGCATGTTCTGCGTTTGCACGGCCCGGGCCACGTCGGCCACCGTAAGCCGATAGGCCCGGAGCTTCAGCGGATCGAGATTCACGTTGATCTGCCGGGCCTGGCCGCCGACGATCGTCGCCTGGCCGACGCCGTTGACGTTCTCCAACCGCCGCCGCAGCACCTTGTCGCAGTATTCGGTGATGTCGCGCAGCGTCGCGGGCGGCGGGGCCGACACCGCGATCTTCATGATCGGCGTGGCGTCCGGGTCGACCTTCTCGACCGTCGGCTGATCGATGTCCGAGGGCAGCTCCGGCAAAATGCCGTTGATCTTGTCGCGAACGTCCTGCGCGGCCACGTCCGCGTCTTTGTCCAGCACGAACTGAATGATGACCTGCGAAATGCCTTCAGACGAGATCGAGCGGATTTCCTCGATGCCGCTGATGGTGTTGACCGCCCCTTCGATCTTGTCGGTGATTTCCATTTCGATGTCCTCGGGCGCGGAGCCCGGCTGGACCGTCGTAATGGTCACGAACGGGAAGTCGATCTTGGGAAAACGGTCCAGTCCCAGCTTGGCGTAGCTGTAAACGCCGAACACCACGAGGACCAGAATCAGCACCGTGGCGAAGACAGGCCGTTTAACGCAGATGGCGGCTAATTGTTTCATGGCGCAATCCGGTCTCCGTCGCGGACCAGTTCAGGGCGGGCCACCAAAAACTCCTTGCCGCTGAGTCCGGAGCGGATGCGGACCTTGCCCTTGTCGGCTTCGCCCAACGCGACGACTTGCTCGCGGGCCACACCGTCGCGAACGACGAACACCCGGGCCACTTCGCCGGTGTCCTGCACGGCGCTGATGGGCGCGAAAACTTCTGTTTCTTGCGTTGGAAGCAACAATTCGGCCGTGGCGAAAAGGCCCGGCCGCAAGGCACCCTCCGGATTCGGCACCAGCGCCTCGACGACCATCGAGCGCGTGTCGTGGGTCACCACCGGCGCGATGAACCGAACCTTGGCCGTAAAGACGCGGTCGGGAAAACTGTCGACGCGGAAACGGACTTCCTGGCCCGGCTGAATACAGCCGATGCTCTGCTGCGGCACAGTCAGCGACAGCCGCAACGGGTCGATGCGCACCAGGGTCACGACCTTCGTGGCCTGCATACCGGACGAAATCTGCTCGCCGACCGAGACCAGCTTCTCGGCCACCCAGCCGTCGAACGGGGCGCGGATCGTGGTGTCGGCCACGGCCTTTTCAAGGATCGACAGCTTGACCATCGCCGTCTGGCACGCCTGGTAGGCCTGCAAAATCAGCAGCTTCGCTTGGCGATAACGCTGCATGGCCAGCTCATATTCGGTTTGCGTCTGGTCGAAGGCCTCGGCCGAGATGACTTTTTTGGCGAACATTTCGCGGGCCCGCTTCAGGTTAGCCTCGGCCAGATTGGCCGACGCTTTGGCAAGCCGCACCTCGGGCTCATCTTCGGGATCGAACGAGTCGGCGTTGGCCTCGGTCAGCCCCAACCGCGCTTTGAGCTCCTCCAACATGGCGCGGCCCTCGGCCAGCTTGTTCTGGGCGTCGGTCGGATCGATTTGGACCAGCACGTCGCCCTTGCGGACCACGCTACCGCGATCCACCAGCACTTCGGCGGCGATGCCGCTGGTGTTGCTGGCCACCGACGAGCGTTCGTCGGCCACGAGGCTGCCGGTCAGACGCAACACCTCGTTGCGCGGCGCGACCTCGAGCGGAACGACCTCGATCCGGGCGCCGGCGGGCTGTTTCGGCCCTTTGTTTGCGGCCGTATCGGCGGCGTATCCGAGCGAGGCCTTCTCGGTTTTTTCCGTCCCTGCGCCAGCCGCGACGTTCGAGCCGGCCGAAGCATGCCGGTCGGCCGTCGTCCACGCCTGAGCGTACCATGCGCCCGCGGCGGCCGCGACGACGAGCCCAGCCAGCACGAATGGCCAGCGACGGCGCGGCGTCGTTTGTCGGACAGGTTCGGAACGGTCCGGTTCGCTTGCGACCGAAACGTCAAGACTCAACGGATTGACGTGGGGCGCAAGTTTTTTGGCGGCATTGCTGTTCACGGTTGGTTTTCTCCTTGCGAACATCCTGCATGGGCGCGAAGCCCTCGCAAAAACATGTCGACGCCGTAGTCGGTGATCTCTCCGGCGGGCTGTGAACTCAAATGACCGCCGAGTACGACGATGCCGTACATGAGGCTGCCCAGCGTAAGCGTGGTTTGCGTCGTGTCGATCGGCCTTAGCTCGCCCGAGTCGATCCCCTGTTGCAAAATCTTTTCGAGCCGCCGAATCATCTGCTGATGGTGGATGCGGTGCGATTCCGGGCTGTTGCTGCGAAACTCGGCGCGGCCCTGAAGAAAGACTTCGAGGTATTGCGGGTGCTGCTCGAAGAAACGGGCGTAGGCGGCGGTTGCGGCTTTGACTTTGGCGCACGCACCTTCGACGCCCTCCATAGCTCCAAACACCGCTCGATCGAGCCGGAGCAAAACCTCGAACGCCGCGGCCCAAAACAGGTCTTCCTTGTTGTGGAAGTGACGGTAGACCGTCCCTTTGCCAACGCCGGCCTGATCGGCGATGATCTGCACGTCGGCGCCGCGAAACCCAAGATTCGCAAAGTTCTGGATGGCGCGTTCCAGAATTGCGAGTCGTTTTTCGCGGGCCTCGTCTCCGTTTCCGTTCGGTTCACTCACTGGCAATTCCCCTTATTGAGAGGGGGGTGATTTTGGTGTTGTTTCTAGCGGACGGACGGGTCCGTCCACTAAACTCTACCGTTCCGCCCATGCTGAGTCAACGTCAATAACGCCTCAGAACACGGGGAAAAATCCCGACAACGTGTTTTGTATCGCCGGCGAAACGCTGGTAAAAAAATGCGGATAAAAAACCGCGATGCAAAGTGCGGAATGCACCACTACGAGCCCGCCGTGTCGAGATAGGGGTCTTGACCCATCTGGCGGTGCGTTTTTTTGCGTTCCTTCTCGAAATACATCAGGGCCTTGCGCTGGCGGAAGTGGCGGCGTTCGATTTTTCGTTGGGCTTTTCGGAACAACCGGCCCAGTTGGTCGAAAGGCCCGGGCGATTCGGCGCCCAACGCCTTGAGCTTTCGCGACCGCTTCGGCCCGAGGCCGGTCAGCAACAGATCGTCGTCGAGCGCCAGGTACTGCCGGAAGGTGCCGGGATCGCCCTGGCGTCCGCAGCGGCCGATCAACTGGCGGTCGATGCGGCTCGAGTCGTGCATTTCGGTGCAGATGACGTGCAGGCCGCCGAGTTCGGGCACGCCTTCGCCCAGCTTGATGTCGGTTCCGCGGCCGGCCATGTTCGTCGACACGGTCACCTTGCCGGGCAGACCGGCTCGGGCGACGATTTCGGCCTCGGCCTCAATATGATTGGCGTTGAGGACCTGATGTTCGATGCCGATGGCGTTTAGAAGTTTCGAGAGCAGCTCCGATTTGTCGATCGAGCGAGTGCCGATCAACAACGGGCGGCCGGCGGCGTGCAACTCGCTGATTTCCTCGACCACGGCCTCCCACTTGGCCTCGGCGGTGCCAAAAACGCGGCTGGGCAAACGCTGCCGAATCGCCGGCCGGTTGGTCGGGATCGGCAGAACATGGCAGCGGTAGATGCGCCGCAGTTCGCGGGCCGAGCCCATCGCCGTGCCGGTCATGCCGGCTAGGTGCTTGTAGCGCAGAAAAAAGTCCTGGACCGTGATTCGGGCGGCCTGTCCGGTGGCAATGGTCACTTCGACGCCCTGCTTGGCCTCGACGGCCTGATGGATGCCTTCGCGCCACTTGCGTCCCTCGGCCAACCGGCCGGTGAACTCGTCGACGATCACGATTTCGCCGTCGCGAACGACGTATTGGCGATCGAGATGGTACTCGCGATCGACCAGAATCGCCCGCTCGATGTATTGATAGATGTTGACCATGCCGACCGTGTCCATCTCGGGCGGCCGGGACAAGAGGCGGACCTTTTGGCGGCCTTCACGGGTCAGTTCGGCGGTCTTTTTCTCGTGGTCGTAATCGTAGTCCTCGTCTTCGACGAATTGGCTGATGACCGACGCGCTCCACTTGTAACACGCCACGGCCAGCCGCTGCTCTTCGGTCGGCAGCGCGCCGATAATCAGCGGCGTGCGGGCCTCGTCGATCAAAATGCTGTCGGCCTCGTCGACCAGCGCGAAATAAGGATCGCCTTGGACGGGTTTTTCGTCGCCGCTATGGTCGGCCGCGGGCCCTTGCTGCAACATGCCGCCCAACACGTCGGTCTGGCCTTCGCCGATGCGGCGCAGCAGAAGCCGATCGCGGAGAAAATCGAAGCCGAACTCCTTGGCCGTGCCGTACGTGACATCGCAGCCGTAGGCCTTGCGCCGCTGCGGCTGCGACATTTGGGTCTCGATCACGCCGACGGTCATGCCGAGGGCCTTGTAGACCGGCTCCATCCATTGGGCGTCGCGCCGGGCCAGATAGTCGTTCACCGTGGCCAGGTGGCAGCCCTTGCCCAACAGACCGTGCAAATACATCGGCAACGTGGCCGTCAGCGTCTTGCCCTCGCCGGTTTGCATCTCGACGATCGACCGATAGAACATGGCGATGCCGCCGAGAATTTGCACGTCGAAGTGGCGCATGTTGATGGTTCGCCGGGCGGCCTCGCGCACCAATGCGTAGCCTTCGACCAGCAGCCGCGACAGCGGCACGCCGCTTTTCGCGCGGTAGCGGAGCGACAAGCTTCGCTTGCGAAGCTGTTGGTCGCTAAGCTGTTGCAACTCGGGTTCGAGCGCGGCGATTTTGGGCAAGAGACCTGCCCAGCGGGCCAAACGCAAGCCGTTGAGTCCGCCGGCAAGGCCTGCCAAAGGTGACCGGATGCCTCGTGGAATGTCGCTCACGGTCGACTCGTCGGGGTTTGCGGCAGATCGGAGATGTCAATCGGACGATTCGAGGGAGCGACGCCGCCTTGCGGTTGCAAAGTGCCAGCGATCGGTTGCGAGCCCAAGGGTCGGGCGCCGACGGTCGCCGCATCGTCCACCGGCCTGGGCATACCGTTGGCCGCAGCGCCGGTCGAGGAATTGGCATACATCGGCGCGGGAGCAACCCGCGGCGCCGCAACGCTCGGCGGCGGAGCGTAGGTCGTTTTGCTTTGGGCGGCCGGGGCCGGTGTCGAGGAGGGCGGCGAATACCACAAGGGATTCGTCGTTGAATTCGACGGCGACGCCGGATTCGCCCGCGGCACGGTGGACGACGGCCGCGGCGCGCTATATCCCGAACTCGGCGCGAAGCCCGGTTGTGCGGGCTGCGGCGTCGCAACTCCTGCCGGCGGCGTTGACGGGGTTGATAAGGTCGGTTGACTGCCGGGCGTCGCCGTCGAAAGCGTCGAAGACTGGGGCGACGATTGCATAGGCAACTG
>CAYMQL010000091.1:0-1155 GCA_964392255.1 uncultured Planctomycetaceae bacterium
GGGCACTGGCATAGCCAGTGGCACCCTAAATCTTAACTGTGACAAAGCACTAGGCGGCCTTTTGCAGGGACTCTTGAGGCAAGGAAAGCGGCCCGCGTTGCGGGAACGGAACGACCGCCGGCGGCTGTGCCGTGCGGGACTTGCCCTTCGTTATAAAGGGCCTTTCGCAGAGGCAATAGAACGGGTAGGCGGCGGCCGCGGTCGCTCCTATCACGACCAGATCGACGCAGGAGCGAGGAAGCGGAATTGCGCGTGTGAAGAGCGTGTGGAAGCTGACGAAAACCTGATGGTGGATCAAATAGAGCGAATACGACATGGCGCCGAACATCAGCAACGCCTTGCCGACGCCCGCCGGAAGCCAGCGTTTCCCGCACAGCAATTCGCCGATCGATGCGTCGAAGTCGCTGATAAGCCAAAGAAAGAGGGCGAATGCAGGGGCGAACGCTGCGCGATCGAGCGGCTTGCCCCGCTCGATCAGCGCCGCGAATACGACCAACATCGCGACGACGCCGATCCAGGAAGCCGCTTTTGCCCAGCGGCGGAAAACAAAACGCGGCCGGATGTCGCGGGACAGCAGCTCGTACAGAATCAGGCCGTAGGCGAACCAGGTCCAGTAGGGTAAGAACAGACCGTATTCGCAGCAGATCGAGAACAACGGCGACCACAAATAGGCGACCGCCGAAAGGGCCGTGACGCCGCCGAGTATCCAGCCGCGCCACCGCGGACGCCAGATCGACAGGGCCACGACCACGTAGAACTGAAATTCGAGAGGCAGCGTCCAAAAACTGCCGTTGATGTCGGCCATGCGGCAAAACCAGACTCCGGCGTTGGGATCGAAGCAGCGCGTCAGCGTAACCACCTTCAGCCAATCCCATCCGCCGTAGGCCGTGAAGCCGGGCGGACAATAGCGGGTGCCTCGGATTTCTGGGCCGGCGCAGCTCCAGCAAATGAATCGAAGCACGCAGATCAGAACGATGGAACACCAGAAGGCGGGATAGATGCGTTTGGCGCGTCGAAAGAGGAACTGCCCGAGGGTCTCTTCGTTCGCGACCGCACGACAGGCCGCCATAGCCAGACAAAATCCCGAAATGACGAAGAACATCGGCACGCCGCATACTCCGAGCTTCATCAGTTTATGCAGCCAGGCGCAATCAT
>CAYMQL010000091.1:1165-8118 GCA_964392255.1 uncultured Planctomycetaceae bacterium
TCTGTTTTTGTTGAAAAAGAAACGGTTTTTGAAGCAGCGGCACTGATAATGGACCAGAACGACCCAAAGCGCAGCCGCCCCGCGCAGCGGATCAATGGCGTGAAACCGCACGGAAGGCATCGGGCCGGAAGTTGTCTGCGCGGACGAGAAAAGATGGATCATAGCGGTTCAGCACAAAAGCCTGCCCCAATACCGGAAATTGTTGGCGAATGCGGGCAACAGATGAGACAAGCCCCCCCCTGTTGACTAGCATCGACAGCCCTTTCGTCAAACTTAACCTGTTTTTCCACGGCGCTTGCGAGAGGCTTGCTGCACGGCAAACCGGCGTTCTGCGGGAGGCCGCAGAACCCTTGCCGGGCGACCGGCCATTGGTCACAATGAATTGTTTGTTTCAATCACCCATAAAAGGGGAGACTCCCCCATGTCGAACTGCGTTCTGGCGTATTCAGGCGGATTGGATACTTCGGTCATTCTGGGCTGGCTGATGGACGAAGGCTACCAGGTGCATGCCGTGTACGTCGACCTTGGTCAGCCCTGCGAAGATCGCGAGGCGATTTTGAAGAAGGCCCGGGACATCGGGGCCAAGTCGGCCCGGATCGTCGACGCCCAGGAAGAACTTTGCCGCGATTTCGCGTTTCCCGTGCTGCAATGGGACGCAAAGTACGAGGGCATGTATCTGTTGGGCACGTCGATCGCCCGGCCGCTGATTTCGAAGATTTGTTTGCAGGTCGCCCGGGAGGTCGGGGCCGAGGCCTATGTGCATGGGGCGACAGGCAAGGGCAACGATCAGTGCCGTTTCCAACTGGCGGCCGAGGCGCTCGATCCGAGCGTCAAGCTGATCGCCCCGTGGCGAATCGAGCGTTTTAGGCAGACATTCCCAGGCCGGACCGAGATGATCGCCTACTGCCAGCAGAAAAAGATTCCCGTGAAGGCCTCGGTCGCGAAGCCGTACAGCTCGGACGAGAACTGTCTGCACATCAGTTACGAGGCGGGCAAGCTGGAGGACCTGATGACCAACGGCGTCGAGCTGGTCGATTTCGGCATGACCGTTTCGCCGCAGAAGGCCCCGGACAAGGTCGAGAACGTCAAGATTGTTTTCGAGGCGGGCGTGCCCGTGGCGGTCAACGGCAAGCGGCTCGGCGCGTTCGAGATCGTCTCGGAGTTGAACCGGATCGGCGGCCGCAACGGCGTGGGGCGGATCGACATGGTCGAGAACCGATTTGTGGGCATGAAGAGCCGCGGCGTGTACGAAGCGCCGGGCATGACGGTGCTGTACGCGGCCCATCGCGTGGTCGAGCAGTTGACGATGGACCGCGACCTGATGCACCTGCGCGACCGGCTTTCGCCCGAGGTGGCCGAGATGGTCTATTACGGATTCTGGTATCACGCGAAGCTCGACGCCTTGATGGCCTTCATTCGCGAGGCCCAAAAACCGGTCAACGGCGAGGTGAGCTTGGACCTGTATCGGGGCAACATCAACGTCGCGGGCCGCAGCAGTCCGAACAGCCTCTACGACGAGGGCATCGCCACGATGGAGGGCGGCGGCAGCTACAACCAGACCGACGCCGAGGGCTTTTTGCGTATTCAAGGGCTGCCCAGCCGCGTTCAGGGGCGGGTTTGGCCAAGAAAATATTGAGCGGATGGCGGGGGGACGAGGGACGGGGGGTGGGAAATCAAGTAGGGTCCGCCCTGCGGACCTTTTGAACTAAAAAACATCGTGAAAGGAAGGTCGGCAAAATGGGTTATATCCTGGTCGTAATTGCGATTGCCATGCTCATTCTTTTCCACGAATTTGGGCACTTCGTTGTTGCTCGCTGGTGCGGGCTGCCGGTGGCAAGGTTCTCGCTGGGCTTCGGCCCGAGGATATGGAGTTTCAAAAAAGGGGACACCGAGTATTGGATATCAGCAATTCCGCTGGGGGGCTATGTGCTATTGGCCATCGAGGACGAGCAGGTATTCTTTCAGGTGCCCTTGCGACGACGGATTGCATTCGCCCTCGGTGGCCCTGCCGCTAACGTTCTGGCGGCTATCGCACTATTTGCGATCCTCAACATCGCCCGTGGTTGCACGGATGCGTATGACATTCTTATTTCGCCGTTTCAGCAGACTTGGACTATGACCGTGCAAATGCTGGGTGCCATTGGGGAGTTAGTCGCACATCCCGACAATTTATCGGGACTCATCGGCATTGTTGCTTCCAGAGGCCAGTCTGTTGGCGCGAATCTTACCCGGTTGCTCCAATTTGGTGCGATGCTCAGTCTAAATCTGGCAATCTGCAACCTATTGCCGATCCCCGTTCTCGACGGCGGCAGGATTGTTATGGGCTTGCTCGAGAAAGTGCATCCCAGAGCGATTCAATTGTTGCACGTGCCGCTCTGCATTCTGGGAGTAGTCCTTCTCCTATCGCTGATGGCGTACGCAACTGTAATCGACATCCTGCGGCTTGTCGCGTAGGATCATCCGGATACATACTGCGTCTCCGCCGCAGCCAGAACCTCTTGGCGAAAGTAGCGGCTCAACTCGGCGGGCGTACGGAGGTCGGCCTTGCGACCGAGCAGTTCGGAGAGCTCCAACTCCATGTCGGCAAGCTCAAAATATCCTACCGTAGCCCCTGGGTCAAATTCGACCAGCACGTCCACATCGCTGTGCGGCCCGAAGTCTTCACGCAACACAGAGCCGAACAGGGATAGCTTGTGTATCCGCCGTCGCCGGCAGAAATCGTCGAGCAATCCTTCAGGAATCTGAATTCTCGCCGACATCGCAGTGCCTCGCCCCAAGTTGGATAGAGAACAGTCCGAGGATGCCCAAGTATACCATTATTATCCCAGCGCCGCCAGCAGCTCGGCGGCGAAGGCGTCGATCTCGTCGAGCACCTGCGCGCGCGGCTTGACCGAGGCCTCGGCCACGTGACGCACGAAGGCCGAGCCGACGATCAGGCCGTCGGCCACGGGCGCGAGCATCCGCACGTGCTCGGGCCGGCTGATGCCGAAGCCGATGCAGATCGGCAGCGTCGTTTGGCTGCGGAGCCAGGCCACGTTGTCGACGATTTCCGGCGGCAGTTCGGTCCGCTCACCGGTGATCCCGGTCACCGAGACGTAATAGATAAATCCCGTGGTCCGCTCGGCGATGCGCAGCGCCCGGTCGCGCGGCGTGGTCGGCGTGATGAGATTGACGAGCGAAAAATCCTCGCGGCGGCAGATTTCGCTAAGCGGGCCGGATTCTTCGACCGGCAGATCGGGCACGATCGCGCCGGCGATGCCGGCCGCCTTCGCGTCGGCCACGTACTTTTCAAGCCCGTGGCGAAAAATGATCGCGTAGCTCAGCATCGTGACGATCGGGATTTGCACCTGCGGCGTCAACCGGCCGACCATCGCGAGCGTTTCGGCTAGTTTGATCTTGTGGTCGAGCGCGCGGATGTACGAGGCCTGGATCACCGGCCCGTCGGCGATGGGGTCGCTGTAAGGAATGCCCAATTCAAAGAGGCTGCAACCCCGTTCGGCAAGGCGGCGGATCACCGCGGCGGTGAAGTCGAGATCGGGATCGCCCGCAGCGATGAAAGGCATCAGGGCCTTGCGGCCCGAAGCGCGAAGTTGACGGAACAGAACGTCGATGGCAGACATGGGCGGAATAATGCTGAATGCTGAATGATGAACTAACCACTAACCACTAGTGCTTTGTCAACCTTTGATTTTAGGATTGGGTGCCACTGGCTATGCCAGTGCTTTGCTTGGCCATCTACGGGAAACCGGGCACTGGCATAGCCAGTGGCACCCTAAATCTTAACTGTGACAAAGCACTAACCACTAACCACTAGCCACTAGCCACTAACCACTAGCCACTAACCACTAGCCACTCTCCCCTCGCAGCCGGGCGATTTCGGCGGCGTCTTTGTCGCCGCGGCCGGAAAGGCAGACGACGATAATCTCGTCGGGCTTGCGTTGCGGGGCTAGTTTGATTGCTTCGGCCACGGCGTGGGAACTTTCCAGCGCCGGCAGGATGCCCTCGGTGCGCGCCAAGGCGTCGAAAGCATCTAGGGCCTCGGCATCGCTCGCGCTGGTATACGAAACGCGGCCGGCGTCTTTCCAATAGCTGTGTTCGGGGCCTGTGCCGGGATAGTCCAAACCGGCCGAGACGCTGTGGACGTCCGAAGTCTGACCGTCGTCGTCCTGAAGGACGTAGCTGAAGCTGCCGTGCAGCACGCCGGGGCGTCCGTAGCAGAGCGTCGAAGAGTGGTCGCCGAGTTTTTTCGAGCGCCCGCCCGCCTCGACGCCGACCAGGGCTACGCCGTCGTCGTCGACGAACGGATAGAACATGCCGGCGGCGTTGCTGCCCCCGCCGACGCACGCGACGACCACGTCGGGCAGCCGGCCAAGCTGTTCGAGCGATTGGGCCCGGGTCTCGCGGCCGATGACCGATTGAAAGTCGCGCACGATCCGCGGAAACGGATGCGGGCCGACGACCGAGCCCAGGCAATAATGCGTCTTCTCGACCGAGCTCATCCAGTCGCGGAAGGCGTCGTTGATGGCGTCGCGCAGCGTGCGCGAGCCGGTGCAGACGGGCCGGACCTCGGCCCCGAGCAGCTTCATGCTGAAGACGTTGGGCCGCTGGCGGCGGATGTCCTCCTCGCCCATGTAAACGACGCATTCGAGCCCAAAGCGGGCACAGGCCGTGGCCGTGGCCACGCCATGCTGTCCGGCGCCGGTCTCGGCGATCACGCGCGGCTTGCCCATCCGACGGGTCAAAAGAGCCTGGCCCAGCGTGTTGTTGATTTTGTGGGCGCCGGTGTGGTTCAGGTCTTCGCGTTTCAGGTAGATTTTCGCCCCGCCGCAGCGTTGGCTGAGCCGCTCGGCGAAGTAAAGCGGCGACGGCCTTCCGACGTAGTGCCGGTACAACTCGGCCAGCTCGGCATGAAAGCTGGGGTCGGCGACGGCCTTTTCATACTCGACGGCCAGCTCATCCAAGGCGCGAATAAGCGTTTCGGGAACATAGCGGCCGCCGAAGGGGCCAAAACGGCCGGCGGCGTCGGGAACGCGGGGGGTGGCGGACATAAGGCTTGACTCGCGTATCATGCGGGCGAAACCCTCATTCTCGCTTGCCGTTCCGCGCCGGTCAAGGGAGCGGATGCGACTCTGCCGCTACCGGATTCGTCGCTGAACGGTGCGCAGCTACCAGCAACGCGGCAAGCTTCGCCCGGGCGGTTTCATACGCCGCCGGGTCGGGATTCCACTCGAACCACGAACCGGCCAGCGGTAGCACGATTTTTTCGGCCTCGGCGGCCAGTCCCAGTCGCTCGGCTTCGGCAAGGTATTCGTAGTCCTCGATCGCATCGCGGAGGGCCTTCAATCGCAGACTGGGCGCGATGCCGTCGTAGCCGACGGCGCGGCCGGGATAGACGAGAACTCCCTCGCCGTTGTACTTGTACGGCCCCTTGTCGCAGGTGAGCGGTTGGGTCCAGGGGTCGTCAACCTGGTCCCAAAACACCATGCCGCCCCAGTACAACAATCCGCGGATGCGATAGCGCCACATGATCCACGCGGGCACGCGATAGTTCAAAAGCGGGAAATCGGTCTCCCACCAGGGACTCGGCCGCTTGCCTTGGCAAAGGGCCGTGTAGGTCCAGATCGTCTCGCCCAGGGCCTGTCGCCGCACGGCTGCATCCGGATCGAAAAGCCAGAAGCCCGGACACCAAATGTCGATCGCGCCGTAGAGATTGCCCCACGGAGCGCTTCCTAACGGCTGCGGCTGCTCGGTGACCATGACCTTGACGACGGTGTCGGCCTGGCGAACCGCGCGCCCCCAGTCGCGCACAAATTGATACGCCTTGGCGTCGTCGGGCTCATCGGTCAGATAGGTGTAGAAGAGGACGTGGGGACGTTCCAACTGTTCGGCGGCGCGATCAATGCTCGCCAGCCAGGCGTGGAGTTCGGCTCGCCCGCGATTCGGATCGGCGACAATCTTGTGCGGCTGTTTGACCTGGACCGCGTTGACGTGATAACGGTCGATGAAGGCCCGAAACGCGCGGATCTGTTCGTCGGGAATGCGGTACGAACCATCGCCCTGCCGAAGCGGCGTCAGCCCCTGTTTATGTCCGACGTTGATGTGATGGTCGGCGATCAACTGGCGGCACTGGGCTTCGATCGGCTCCCAGTCGGATGGCCATTTTTCGAGCCGCCGCTCGGCGCGCTGTTTGTAGTACTTGCGCATGCGGTCGCCGGGGCCGCCGAACGAGGTCTTCATGGTCGCCGTGTCCGGCAGCGCAAAATCCCAAACCGTCAGCGCCACAGGGATATCAACGGATTTGCCGCCGTCGGCCGTCGCGCGATACGTGCCGCGATACAGGCCGGGCCGGGCGCCGGCCGGCACCCGAATGTCGATCCAGAATCCATGCGACTGATTGGCCGGCAGATCGAACGGCACGGCGGTGAAACGGGCCCCGCGGAGCGGTTCGCCGGTGACCGGATGCGCAAACGGAATCAGTGCGTCGGGATACCAGCCCGGCCGGAACCGATCGTTGCGTTCGCTGGGTGTCGTGATGTGAAACTGGTGTTGCCGGTACAGCCGGGCATCAGCGGCCGACAGCACGGCGCCTTCAGGACCCAACAAATCGGCGGGAACCACATTGACGCCGCCCAGCGGCGCGTCGCTACGCATCAGAATTTGAAAACTCTCCCACTCGTTGCGAGCAGCCGCCATTTGCACGGCAACGTTCGGCTCGGCGGGGTCGTCGCGCAGCACGCGGCGGGTTTCGTTCGTGGTCCAAACCTGCCAGTCGGCCCGGGCCGCGGCAACGCCGAAAAACAAGATTGCCGCCGATAGTGCGAGAGCGGTTTTTTGCATGGTTTGTCCCTTGGCTGGTTGAGTGAACAACGCTTGCACGTAACGCTGCCGACGGCTATTAGGGACTGTCCCAATTTTCGTGTCAGCGAAAATGGGACTGTCCCCTTTGCCGTGGA
>CAYMQL010000092.1:0-8091 GCA_964392255.1 uncultured Planctomycetaceae bacterium
GAATTAAGGCAAAAATACTGCAAAATTGGTCTTTTTTGGCCTGTTTTGCCGTAAGTCCGACAGACTGTTATCCCCCGGCTATTGTTTTGCAATAGTGCTTATCTTGCAGCATTGCTTTCCTGAGATGCAATCGCCGACG
The DNA here is from genome assembly GCA_964392255.1 of uncultured Planctomycetaceae bacterium. Classification (GTDB taxonomy): domain Bacteria; phylum Planctomycetota; class Planctomycetia; order Pirellulales; family Thermoguttaceae; genus CAYMQL01. The sequence continues at coordinate 140 of CAYMQL010000092.1, forward strand.
CACAAGCCGGCACTGTTTTTTTGCACTCCAGCGGCGGACAACGCAAGAACCGCTTGTCGACCGGCCAGCAGAAATCGGGGAATGGTTTTCGGCAGTAGTCGTCGCAACAACACGTCAGGCAGAAGCACGGCAGACACGGCGGCGGCTTCGGACAGTAGCAGTCGCACGCCTTCGCGAGCGACGGGCAAGGAACGCAAGGCATCGGCTTGCGGCAATAGTCGTCGCAGCAACAACATGGCACGGCGGCGCATCGCGTGCATTGCAACGTTTGGCCGACGCTGCGGGGGCAACACTCGCCCGCGCGGACCGATCCCGCGCATATCAGCAGCAACGCCAAACCGCACAGCAATCGGCTCATGGCAACATACCTCTGACAATCAAGGGCTTGTATATTTTTGTTGACAGCTAAGCTCTCAAGTTAGACCGGGTCGGCCGGCGGCGGCAACGGGGCATCTTGGGGCCGAGGCGGCGCGGGCGACGGCGCCCCTTGGGCCGGCGCTTGAATCGGCATCTCGACCGGCAAGACGGGCTCGAACCCAGGGCCGGTCAATCGGACCTGCCAACCGCCGCCCAGGGCCGTATACAGTTGAATCAGATATTGCGCGACCGAGCCCTCGACTACGGCCAACTGGTCCTGCTGCTGCGTCAGCTCGCGTTGGACGGTGAACACGCGGTTGAAATCGACCGTTCCTTGATCGTATTGCGCGGAAACCAACTCGACGGATTGGCGCGAGGCCTCGGCGCTGCGGGCCAGCGATTCGACTTGCTGCTGGGCCTTCAGGAAACTGATGATGGCGTTCTCGGCCTCGGCGTTGGCCTGCAATACGGTGTCTTGATACTGAACGGCAAGCTGCTGGAATCGGGCCTCTTGGACGCGGATGTCGTTCAGCAGACGCCCGTAGTTCAGGACGTTCCAACGGAAGGACGGACCGACGGACCCCGCAATGGAATCGGCCTTAAAAAGGTCTTCGGCGCTCAGGGCGTCGACATAAAGCGTGCCGCCGATCGAAAAATGCGGATACAGCTCGGAGGCGGCCACTCCGATCAACGCGCTTTGGGCGGCCACTTCGCGCTCGGCCCTGCGGACGTCGGGCCGCCGGCGGAGCAGTTCGGCCGGAATGCCGATGGCCAGTTGCACGGGTGCCTTGGGAATGCCGTGATGATTGGCCAGCGACGCATCGAGGTCTTGCGGCGGCATGCCCATCAGAATGCAAAGCCGATTGGCGGCCTGGCGCCGCGCGGCCTCCAAGGGGCGGATGCTTGCGTTGGTCTGTTCCAGGTTCGACACGGCCTGGGTCACATCCAACCGCGTCACCATGCCGTGGCGAAGCCGGGCCTCGGCCAGCCGAAGGCTGCCTTGCTGAATCTCGACGTTCTGCCGTGCATAGGCTAGCCGCTTTTCGGCGATGCGCACGTCGGCGTAGTTTCGGGCCACTTCACCCAGCAGAAGCACCAAGACGTGGTCGTAGTTTTCGACCGAGGCGTCGAGTTTTGCGTCGGCCGCTTCGATCGCGCGTCGGAACCGACCCCAGAAGTCGAGTTCCCACGCCAGATTGCCGCCGAGCGTCCACTGGTCGAAGTGCAGATTGGGCGAGAAACTGCTCATGCCGTTTTTGCTCAAATTGAGGCGGCTGTAATCGCCGAACAGTTCTTGTCCTTGCGGAAACAGTTCGCCGGCGACGATGGCCCGCTGGGCCCGAGCCTCCAAAATGCGCAGCCCCGCCACGCGCAGGCTCAGATTCTGCCGATAGGCCGAAGCGATCAGATTATCGAGTACCGGATCGCCGAAAACGCGCCACCAGGCGGCGTCTTGGATTTCGCCGCCGGCGATGGCCGGATTGCCCTCGTCGAGCCACTGGTCGGCCACGGGCGCGGCCGGGCGGCAGTAGTTGGGACCCACCTTGAAACCGTTGGCCACGTAGTCGCTGAACGAGGTGCAGCCCGATGAAAACGCCAAAAGCACAAGCAGCGCAACGAAGGCCGCTCGATTTCCCCACGATTGCAGGGCTGCGACTTTTGGCAAAATAGAAAAAGTGTTCCGAATTCCGTTTTGGCTGGGTTTCATGGCATTTTCTCGGGAACAATCGAAACAAGGCCTGCAATCAGAAGAATCGTAATTCTCGTTACAGGCGGGCCAGCGTCAGGATAATGACCCGAAAAGTTTGCGCAATCCCAACGGTCGGGCAGGCCTATCGGCCCGGATATCTTGCGCAGACGGAAAAGTCAGCCACATGCGGGACGCCGACGGCGCCGTTCGACAGAAAAAACCGCTTCGAGCTACGCGGCGTGCTCGGTTTGCTTCGACGGTTGCCGGTCTCGGGCAAAGAGGGTCGACACCAGAACGAAGAACAGCGGGATGAAGATCAAGTCGATGAACGTGGCCGAGAGCATGCCGCCGGTCACGGCGGTTCCGATGGCGTTCATCGCGCCGGCGCCGGCGCCGGTGGCGACGGCCAGCGGCAGCGTGCCGAAGAAGAAGGCCAGCGAGGTCATGATGACCGGCCGGAATCGGATGCGGACCGCCGCCAGCGTGGCATCGATTAGCCCTTCGCCCTGCCGCCGCTGTTCTTTGATGAACTGAATGATAAGAATCGCGTTCTTGGTCGACAGGCCGAGCGTCGTCAGGAATCCGATTTGGAAGTAGACATCGTTCGAAAAACCGCGAAGCGAAGTAGCGGCCAGCGCACCCAAGACGCCCAACGGCAGCATCAGCAGGTTCACAAACGGGATGGTCCAGCTTTCGTACAGCGCGGCCACGCACAGAAAGATAACCAGCACGGAGAAAGCGTAGAGGACAGGCGCTTGGGCGGTCGCCATCCGCTCCTGATAGGAAAGCCCGGTCCAATCGTAGCCGATGCCCGCGGGCAGCTTCGCGGTGATCTCTTCCATCGCTTGCATGGCCTCGCCCGAACTGCGTCGCGGGGCTGGCTCGCCCCAGATGTTCAGCGCCGGGAATCCGTTGTAGCGTTCCAGCCGCGGGGAATTCGAGGTCCAGTGACTCGTCGCGAACGAGGCGTAGGGAACCATCTTGCCTTGCCGATTGCGAACGTACAGTTTCTCCAAATCCTTGGGCAACATGCGATAGGGGGCGTCGGCCTGCACAAAAACGCGCTTCACCCGGCCGGCCTGAATGAAATTGTTGACATACGCGCTGCCGAAGGCGGCCGACAGCGTCGAGTGGATTGAGCCGATGGGCACGCCCTGCGCGCCGGCCGCGTCCCAATTCACGTCGACGCGGAATTCCGGCACGTCCTCCAGGCCGTTGGCCCGCACATTGACCAATCGCGGGTCTTTGCGGGCCATGTCGAGAAACTGATTGCGTGCGTCCATCAGGGCGTCGTGTCCGAGGCCGCCGCGATCGACCAACTCGAAATCGACGCCGCGCGCGCTGCCCAGTTCGACGACGGCCGGCGGCGGGAACGCAAAAACCATCGCGTTGCGAATTCCGGCGAACGCCCCCATCGCCCGGCCCGCGACGGCGCCGCTCTTCAAATCGGGCCGGTTGCGCAAATCCCAATCGCGCAACTTGACGAACACCATGGCGTTGTTCTGCGATCGGCCGGAAAAGCCTATGCCAGCGATGCTCATGCAGGATTCGACGGCCTCTTTCTGGTCCTCGCGAAAATGGCGCACAACCTGATCGGCGACTTCCTGCGTCTGTTCGAGCGTCGAGCCGGTCGGCATGAGCACCTGGCACATGAGCATTCCTTGGTCTTCGTCGGGCAGGTACGCGCTGGGCAGCCGCACGAACAAATAGCCCACCGCCGAAACCAGAACGACGTAGACGAGCAGATAGCGGAGCTTTTTTGCCAACGAATGTCCGACCACCTCGACGTAGCGGTCGCGAATCCAGAAAAATCCGCGGTCGAAACGCCGGAAGAACGGGCGCAGAAGCCAAAAGGCGTTTTCGCTCGGCTCGTGTCCCTTGGCCACCGGCCGCAGGAAAAACGCGCAGAGCACCGGCGTCAGGATCAAGGCGACCACGACCGACAGCAGCATGGCCGCGATCACCGTGACGGAGAACTGGCGATAGATCACTCCGGTCGAGCCCGGAAAAAAGGCCATCGGCCCGAACACCGCTGAAAGCACCAGGCCGATGCCAACGAGCGCGCTGGTGATCTGGTCCATCGACTTGGCCGTGGCTTCGCGCGGCGGCAGGCCTTCTTCGACCATGATGCGTTCGACGTTTTCCACGACGACGATGGCGTCGTCGACCAACAGGCCGATGGCCAACACCATCGCGAACATCGTGAGCATGTTGATCGAAAAGCCGAACAGCCCCAGCACGGCGAAAGTGCCCAACAGCACCACGGGCACGGCGATTGTCGGGATCAGCGTGGCGCGGATGTTGCCCATGAATAGCCACATGACCAGAAAGACCAGCACGACCGCCTCGATCAGGGTCTTGACCACTTCGTGGATGGCCACCTCGATGAAGGGCGTGGTGTCGTAGGGATAGACGACCCGCATTCCCGGCGGGAAGTAGCGGCTCATCTCTTCCATTTTCGCCTTGACCGCGTCGGCCGTATCGAGCGCATTGGCGCCGGGCGCTTGGCGGATGGCCAGACCCGCGGCCGGCTTACCGTTGTAAAAAGCCTCCACGTCGTAGAATTCGGTTCCCAATTCGGTCCGCCCGACGTCTTTGATCCGCACGACCGAGCCGTCGGTGTTGGTGCGCACGGGAATAGCGGAGAACTCTTCGGGCGTTTGCAGCAGATTTTGGACCACAATCGAGGCATTGAGCCGCTGGCCCGGCAGGGCCGGCGATCCGCCGAACTGGCCGGCCGAAACCTCGACGTTGTAGTTCTGCAATGCCAGAATCACGTCCTCGATCGTCAGTTGATACTCGGTGAGCTTGTCGGGATTGAGCCAGACGCGCATCGCGTATTGCGAGCCGAAGGCGTTGACTTCGCCGACGCCGGGAATGCGCGCTAAAACTTTTTCAAGGTTCGAGACGGCGTAGTCGCGCAGATCGTTTCCGTCCATGCTGCCGTCTTCGGAGACCAGCCCGATGATGATCAGGTAGTTTCGCGTCGACTTGCTGACCTTGACGCCGGTGCGTTGCACCACCTCGGGCAGGCTGGTCATGGCCAACTGGAGCTTGTTTTGCACCTTGGCCCAGGCCAGATCGGGATCGGTTCCGGCTTTGAAGGTCAATTCGATGCGCGACGAGCCGGCCGAATCGCTGGTGCCCGACAGATACAGCATGTCGTCGAACCCGGTCATCTTCTGCTCGATGATCTGGGTGACGCTGTTTTCGACCGTCTCGGCTGAAGCGCCGGGATAGGTGCATTCGATGGCGATCGAAGGCGGCGCGATCAGCGGGTACTGAGAGATCGGCAGGTTGTAAATGGCCAGCCCGCCGAGGACCATCATCATAATGGCGATGACCCACGCGAAGACTGGGCGGTCGAGGAAGAATCGGGATAGCATGGCGAGTCTCTGTCGGCTTACGGTCGCTGCGAGGAAGTCGTTTTCGGAGTTGCGTCGCGTTGGGCGGCAGCCGTTTCGTGCGGTTCAAACGGAACGGCCTTGACCGACATGCCCGGCTGGACCTTCATCGCGCCCTCGACGATCACGCGGTCGCCTTTAACTAGTCCGGCCGAGACCAGCCACTTGTCGCCGATCGCGCGATCGGTCTTTAGCTGGCGCTGTTCGACCTTTTGTTCGGCATCGACGACCATCGCCAGAGGATTGCCCTTCGGATCGCGCGAGACGGCCTGCTGAGGAACCAGGATCGCGTGGTCGTTGACGCCTTCGTCGACGAGGGCGCGGACGAACATGCCGGGCAGCAGAACGTAGTCGGGATTCGGCACCACGATCCGCAGGATGACCGAGCCGGTGGTCGGGTCGACCGTCACGTCGCGAAACTTCAGCGAGCCTTCCAGAGGATACGCCGTGCCGTCTTCCAAGATGATTTTGACGCGGTCGGTTCCGTTGTCCCGTAGTCGGCCGTTCGCCAAACTTTTTCGCAGTCGGTTTAGCTCCGAAGTCGATTGGGGTACGTCGACGAAGATGGGATCCAGTTGCTGAATGGTGGACAGGGGCACGGGCTGATAGGCGGTGACGATCGCGCCTTCGGTCACGGCGGACCGCCCGATGCGACCGGAAATCGGGGCGGTGATTTTCGTGTAACCCAAATTGATTTTGGCCGTTTCGACCGCCGCTTCGGCCTGTTTGATGGCGGCCGCGGCCGCGCTGACGGCCTCGCGTTCGCTTTCCACCTGCGCCTCGGCCACGCGAAGTCCGGAGTCGGCCACTTCGACGGCGGCCTCGGCCTCGTCGCGCTGCATAGCCGAAACGGCCTGCGTCTCGACCAGCTTTTCGTAGCGGTCGAGATTCGTCTTGGTGAGTTTCAGCGTGGCTTCGTGACGTTTCAGGCTGGCGATGGTCGCGTTCAATGTCGCTTTTGCCCGATCGGCGGCCTCCCGGGCAGCGCCCAGATTCGCAATCGCATTGCTGTACGCCGCTTCGTACGGGGCCGGATCAATTTGATAGAGGACTTGTCCGGCCTTGACGTCGGCCCCTTCGGTAAACAGGCGTTTTTGGAGAAGGCCGTTGACCTGCGGGCGAATTTCGGCCACCAGATATCCCGACGTCCGACCCGGCAACTCCGAAGTCAAAGTGACTTTTTGCGGCTCGATCGTCACGAAGGCCACTTCTGGTACAGGCGGCGGCGGCGCCTCTTCGCGCTGGCAGCCCATCCACGCAGGAAATGTTGCAAAAACCAATAAGGCTAACTTTTTCCAAGCACACCGATTCATAGCAATGCTCCGCCGTTTTGCCTCAGTCGGCCGATGATCTGATGCAATCGCATGTTGTTGCGGCCGCTGTTATGCCACTCGTTCAATTTTCAATTGGCCCCGCTTCCGATGCAATCCCGTTCAGAAATGTGCCCAGGATCAAACGGTGAACGCACTCCCGCTGATCGGGGCTCTCCAGATCGGGACGCGACTCCAACACCCCTCGGCATAATCCAAGATACATGCGCGCATACATTGAGGCGTCGCCCGGCCGAAACGCCCCTTCCGCGATGCCTTGGCGAAACAACTCGGCCAGTTGTCGACTGGCGGCCTCGGCCGTCCGCCGTTCGGACGATTGAAGCAGGCCGTGCGCGGCATCGTCCTCGAACAACAGCCGGTGGACCTGGGCATGCCGGGCAACGTGCTCGAGCAACGCATGGAGCTGCGAGGACAGTTTTTCGAGGGCCGGCTGCGCCGACGCCGCGATTTCCTCCATGCGCTGGAAAATAGGATCGACCAGCTTGGCATGGACAAACTCCAGAAGGTCGCGTTTGCTGTTGAAGTAGCGGTATAGGCTGCCCTTGGCCACGCCCGCCCCGGCCGCCACACGGTCCATCGTCAGCCCGTCGACCCCTTGTTCGCACAAGACGCCGATGGTTGCTTCGAAAAGCGCCTCCTTCATCATGCCGTCGAGCGCTCGTTTTCGAATCGCGGATAGCCTGGGCACGTCAACCTCCGGTGTGACTGGACAAGAGTATTTTATTAACCGAGCGGTCATTTTACAAGACCAGACCATTCACTTAATGGTCAATTGGTGAAAATATTGACCATTTTGAACGAGTTTCCGCTTTTTTTCGACCTTCCGGCGGAGTCGAGCATATAATGCTCCAGGCCGGGTTGATATTGGTTTCGGATGGTTTGCCGTTACCCAGGACGATTGAATGTCCTGTCGCGATATTGACTATCCTTTGGGGGGGAGGTATCGTTACGGCATCGCTTTTCTAGAAAACTGCATCCGGACATCGTCGGCACGGCCGACGATCGCTGGGACAACGGGCTGGATGATCTAACACTACAGCGCTAACTCGCAATCTAAAAGAAATCCACCACGGAGTCACGGAGGTCGCAGAGACAGACAAAAGGTGGAATGCATAGCATTGGTATTCCTCTGGGTTGGAGGATCATCATTCGCACTTCGACGTCAACGGA
>CAYMQL010000093.1:0-8072 GCA_964392255.1 uncultured Planctomycetaceae bacterium
GCCTCTTCCAGCACGGCCTCGCAGCGAAGCCGCCCCTAAGAAGCGCGTAAACATGATGGTCTCCCTCTAGTTCCGGTTGTCAATAGATCGCGAATCGCTGTCGAAGCCTCTCTCTAATCTGCACGCCGCCGCCGCAGACGCCAAGCCAGAAGTCCCAACCCGCCGACCCCCAGCAGGGCCGCCGTGGAAGGCTCGGGCGCGACGACGGTCGTGTTTTCCATATAAAGAAACGGCGCCGGCTGGAAGGGGCTCTCGCCGTACGTCTTCCCGTTCCAGCCTTTGAAAATCATATCGATGTCGCCGTCGCCGTCCACGTCGCCCATCATCGGCTCGTGGCAGTGGTCGTACACAAAAGCCTGCTCGATCTTGGCGGCATCCGAAGCGCTGAGCGTATCGGCAAAATCGCGGAGCACGAAGTTCGGGTTGGCTTTGGTTTGGGCCGTGTTTTCGAACAGGAAGAGAGAATGGCCCGTGACACCCGACGCTAGGGTTCCTCCGGCGGTGAAAATATCAATGTCGCCGTCGCGGTCGAAGTCGGCCACGGCAAGACTGTGATAGTCTTCCTTGAATCCTTCGCGAAGAACATGCCGGCTGAAGTTGCCGGAGCCGTCGTTTTCCAGCCAGGCAATTTTTACCGCGGTGGTGGTGTCGCACTCGCACTGAACGACGTCCAAATCATTGTCGCCGTCGAGGTCGATGACTTGCGTGCGAACGGCGGTTTGATAGGTGCCGTTGACGCCCAGAAAAACGCTGGTGTTCCAATGCTCCGTCCACGAACTGCCGTTGTTTTCGAACCAGCCGAGCGCGCCGGCGACGTCGACGCGGCCGTCGCCGTTGAAATCGCCCGTGGCGCAGGGGGCCGTAGCGCCGTGGAGGCCCTTATAACCCGCCGGCACGCCGACGCTGATGAAGTGCGCGGTCCAGGCTTGGGTCGGGTTGCTTGTGGACTCGTACCAATAGATGCCGGGATTGGTAGTTTTTCCGTAGGAGCAAGTGCTCAACAGATCGATCTTGCCGTCGCCGTTGATGTCGGCGGCCTGATGGTCGTGCGGAACGCCCTGAGCCGGCGTGTTGATCGTATACCGCGACCACGTGGCGCCGTTGCCGTTGTTGCGGAACAGATGGCGGCCGCTGATCAAATCGCGGTCGCCGTCGCCGTCGACGTCCAGCGACGCGGCGCCTTCGCCCACGCCCGAAACGCCGCTGGAAATCACATGCTTCACCCAAGTGTCGGGGCCTTGGTATTCGTACCAATTGAAATTCGGATTCGACTGGGCGTTGCCCACTGTCCAATCCAGATCGCCGTCGTTGTCCAGGTCCGAAAGGGTCCCCTGCATGGCCGACGTGGCCCAGGTCGTGTTGGCGATGGGTTCGATGTAGTGTAGCGCAAACGTCGGCGCGGCCCACGCCGATGCCGCCGAAAAAGCAGCGGCCAGCAGAACGACGATCGAAACGAAACGGGCAATGCAACGCGCTCGGGCGAAAACCGCCTGATCCCGGTGTATAGTTGCCGCGACAGCTTTTCGGATGCGAGTCAACATAGCAAACCTCCACAAGTTCCGGTTGTCGTATAGATCACCAACAGCATCAACAATCGCCGTCTTACTGCCGACCAAGCTCAACTTCAGGTTTCTCCGTTCAGCCCTCGACCACTCCCTTCTCCCCGGCCGACCTTCGGTCGGCGTTCGGAGAGGGGAGTCGTCTTTGCGCTATCGCAATGCAGCTTGCCGCAACCGTTTCAGACTCTGCCAGCACGCGCCGATTTCCGGCAGCGTCGCTAGAAAGGGTTTGGCCCGGCGGCGGTTGTGTTCTCCAAATAAAGGAACGGCGCCGGCGATCGGGTTTTGCCCAACTCCGGCGAGGTGCCGTCCCAGCCCTTCAGAACCAAATCAATATCGCCGTCGCCGTCCACGTCGCCGAACATCGGTTCGTGGCCGTGGTCGACCTTGTAGGCCTCGGCCAGCAAGGCGGCGTCGGCCTCGCTGAGGAAGTCCGAAAGGTTATGCAGCTCGAAAACCGGATCCTTGCCGGCGCCGGCGTTGTTCACAAACAGGTAGGTGTTGTGGATGCGCGACAGCGGACCACAGGCGGTGAAGATATCGATGTCGCCGTCGTTGTCGAAATCGGCGACGGCCAGACTGTGATAATCTTCCGGGAGCCCCTCGCGAACGATGTTACGTGTGAAGCTGCCGCCGCCGTTGTTCTTCAGCCAAGCTAGCCGGACATTGCCGTAAATGTCGCATTCCGCTTGGATAACGTCGAGCTTGCCGTCGCCGTTCAAATCGACCACAAAGCTGCGGACCGCGGTTTGATAGCCCTGACGCTTCTTGTAACTGGCGTCGACGCCGAGGAACACGTCGGTATCGAAGTGCGTGGTCCATTGGGTGCCCTTGCCGTCGGTGTTTTCATACCACGCGCAGGGACCGACCACGTCAATGTCGCCGTCGCCGTCCAGATCGCCGGCGCCTTTCGGCGAGGTCGCCGCGTGCAGCCCTTCAAATCCCTCGGGCACCGCGGTGCCGGTGCTGATCGGATGCTTCGTCCATTTCTGGGTCGGATCGCTCGGAGCCTCGAACCAGCAGATTTCGCCGTTGCCGCCCACCGGCTTCCAAATGCGGCAGCCGTTGGTCGTCAGCAGGTCCATCTTGCCGTCGCCGTTCATGTCGAAGGCTAGATGGTCGTGGTTGTTGTTCCACTCGATCGACGTTCCAATCTTATCTCCGGCAGAAAACGTTTTGTCTTTCTGGTTCAAGAACAGAAAATCGCCGGTGACCAAATCACGGTAACCGTCGCCGTTGACGTCGAACGCCGCGGCGCCGTTGCCCACGCCCGAGACCCCGCTGGAAATCGTGTGTTTCACCCAATTGTCGGGCCCTTGGTGCTCGTACCAATAGCAAACCGGCTTTTTGCCGCCGGAGACGCCGACGGTCCAGTCCAAATCGCCGTCGTTGTCCAGATCGGTGAGCGTCACTTGCATCGCGCCGGTCGCCCAGGCGGTGTCTTTATCAATGTAGTTCAGTTTGAAAGTCTCGGCGGCCGTTGCCACGGCAGGCAGAAGGATTCCGGCGAGCAAAACGGCGAGGCCCATTCGGCCAAAAAGAGTTTTGCAAAGCGATTGCCGCTGTTCTTGAACGTCCATGCACGCGATTGCCATGTTATTCTGAAAAAACATGCAATAGTCTCCCTCGAAAAAGGTGGTTAAAAAAAACTGTCATCGGCAAAACCCGCCTGCATCGCGTCGACCATCCCAGCGTTTTTCTGACTGACGAAGCCAAAGGCCGCGTAATCCAACGTCGCACGGAAGGTTTGGTGGGGTTCAACGCGAACGGCACCGAAGAATGCCAAGACGGAGCAACGCGACGGGGGCTGAGCGACTTCGTCGCCGAACCGCAATATCCAATGCCCCGATCTCGCGCAACAAGCATGCCTGCTTCTCCTTGGCTCTTCCGAAACCGTCGCGCTGCCTTCCAGGGTCAAGGTGGGTGACGCAAAGCTGTCGAATACCGTGAGTTGCCGTCTTTTCGGCCGGGCGAGCATCGCACTTGGCTATGCCGCAACCGTTTACGAGGCAACCGCCGTTTCAATCGAAACGAAAAATCGCTGTCGAAGCACAAGTAACTAATCCCACTCTTCGCGCGACTCGAAACAGCGGCGCTTGCCCCTGCCAAAAACAGCGGCAGCCACACCTACTCATCTTAATCGAAGAACACGAAATGGTCAACGATTTTGACAGTTTTACGGCTTATCCCATCCTTGAACAGGGGGCCTTTGCCAAGCGCAAGGGGCATGATACGCTTCCAGACACAGGCCGGGGAATGCATCCAGACACAGGCCGAGGACTGCCTCATTTTTCGCCCTTTCAAGGGCAAATATGTGCCTGTCCCCCTTCGCCGCCCCTGTCCGTGCCGTCGCAATTTCTTGACCAATTACAACCCTTACCCGGCCCCCACGCCGCGATCGAAGGCGTCCTGATCGCGCTGGTACAGCGCCAGAACCGACTCGAACGTCGCGCTCGATATCTGCCATACCGGCTGGTCTTCCGTGTGGGCGTTGCAGTGCGTCGTCAGCAGGCGGTACATAAACTTGAAAAGATGCCGCGGCACCCGCAAACCGCCCAGCGACTCAATCAGGCGGCGCTGATCGACCTGTTCGAACAAGTCGGTGATCTTCGGCTCGCGCGCCTCGGCGGCGCAGGCCGCAATCCGCGCGTTGGCCATATCGTAAAGCGATTGGCCGGTCCAACTGAGCGAGCGAATAAGATTTTGCTTGTCCAGCCGGGCCCGCTGATGAAAATCGCGGTCCTCGCGATCGACCAGCCGCTCCAACTCCATCGGCAAAAGCATTTTCAGGCCGAGGCCCGGATGTTTCAGAAACTTATTATCGAGCATCGGCCACACCAGCGCCCGCATCAACTCGGTCGAACCGTTGATCAGATACGGCTCGTCGATGCGGTCGACCAGCACAAGAATACCCTCGAATTGCATCGACTGGAGCAGGCCTTGCAGCTTAGCCAGCAGTTCGTAGCGGTCGTCGGTCCGCTGCGAGGCGGGCAGCGGCTGGCCGACAATCTCGGCGCCGGGAAAGTTCATAAGCGTGCGGCAGAGCAGCTTGACGCTGCGGTCGAGCACCCTGGTATTACGCGCAATCTGCCATGCCTTGTGCCACCATCGGACCAGACGCCAGCCGCGCGGCGCCCAGCCGGCGGCAATCGCAACATAAGGCAGCCAATGAGTCACCCACGACCATTCGCCCTGTGCCGCGCGGGCTGCGACAAAGGCGACCGCTCCCACCGTTACGAAAACGCCCAATGCTATGTCCCATTTCGAGCGCCAGGTGCGGAATCGCAGCTTGCGGCGCAGCCGTTGCCACCGCCTGAAACGGTTTTCGGCGGTCGATTGGTCATAGCACGCGGCCAAAAGCATCACGTCGCGAACTTGGGCCGCGTCAAGCCGCTCCAACGGCAGTGCCTCGTCGCGCGCGGCCGGATGCCGGGCCTGCTTCGCCTCGAGCGCCCGATCGACCAACTGCGTCACCGCCAGCGAAAGCACCGCGTCCATGTGATCCCACAGCCGCCATTGCTCCAACAGCCGGTCGGCTCGGCGGCGGCGGCCCGAAAACCGCTCGCGAAAACGATCCAAAAATACGTTGAAATCGTCGTACTCGACCACAAATGCCTGCCGCTCGGGATGCTCGGCGTTATAGTCCGTCAGTCGTCGGGCCAGTTGCAGGCGGATGGCCGTCTTGCCCGACCCCTTCTCGCCGAACACCACGGCCGTGGCCGGCTCCGACGGATCGCCGTAAATCTTGTCCCACGTCGGATGGAACGTGTTCCGAATGCAGCCGGTCTTGAAAACCAGATCGGTCTGCGCATCTTCGTCGGCGAAGGGATTGGACACGATTCCGTGATGGTCGAGAAACTGTTGGATTCTCATAATCGGCTCAGCACCCAAATGAGGACGATGGAGAGAACAACAACCGCCGCGGCCAGCACGATGACGGCGACGTTGCGGACATGCTCGGCCCGAGCGCGGCTGCTGCGGGCGCGCCGGGCGGCGGCGATTTCCGAAAAATGCTCCTTCAAACCCGGAATCACAAGCGGCGCCAACTGGGGAAACACCGCGACGGCCTGTCGCCAGTCGCTCCAGCTTTCGCACCACACCAGCGAGTCGGCCCCAATGCGCCCCTCGGCCAGCCAGTTGCGCATGTCGTCGGCCGTCGCGGGACCGAATTGCCCGCCCGAGGCCGGACGAACATACCAAACCGCGTCGCCGGCCTGGGCGAACGGATCGTTGCCCGACCCACTCGTTTCCGCGCCCGCGGGCGAAGCGGAAAACGTGTTCGCGGCCGAAGACGCCGGCGCCGGCGGTTCCCCAAGCAGCGGCGGCGGCGCCTCAATTTCCACATCCGACAGCGAAACGGCAAACTCGACCTCACCCTCGCGTTGGCGGTCTTTTTCCTCCCGAGAGCTCGGCCGGGTGCTTTCCATAGGAATTTGCATCCGGACGCCGCAGGTCGGGCAAAAACCCGTCTGCCCCGCCTGAAATTCCTTGACGTGGACTTTGTGTCCCTTCGGACAATAGAAGCGGATGCCCATGGACGCAACGCTCCCCAGGTTGGATGTGAGAATTATACCCCAACGACGGATTTCACACTACCCGCTGGATTTTCGTCAAAAGATCAAGTATGACCCAGGTTTATGCCCGAGCAATTTCCCGCGGTCCCTGATCTTTCGCTCGCACTCCGCGATTTGCTTGCGCAAGTGCCCGCGGGCCGCGTGACGACCTGCGGCGATCTGGCCGACGCCCTGGGCAACCGCATCGCCTCGCGTTGGATCGGGCATTACGCACTCCACCACGATCATCGGCCCGACTGCCCTTGCCATCGCATTGTCCGGGCCGGGGGCGCGTTGGGCGGATATGCCGCCGGCTCGACCGACGAAAAAATCCGGCGTCTAGCGGCCGAAGGGGTCGCCGTCAGCGGCGGGCGCATTGATTTACTGCGTTTCGGCTTCGGCGAATTTGTCTCCGATCGGCCGCTCGAGCGGCTGCGTAAAATCCAAGAGGCCGTTCAGCGAAAAATCGTCCTGCGGCCGCGGCGACGAATGCCAATACTTGTCGGCGGCGTCGACGTAGGCTATCCCGCCCCCGGCATGGGCGCGGCCGCCTATGCCCTGGTCGAGGTCGCAACCGGCAAGCTGATCTGGTCGACCACCGTCCGCCGCCCCGTTCTGTTCCCGTACATCAGCACGTATTTGAGCTTCCGCGAGATTCCTATTCTGCTCGACTTGCTCGACGAAGTTCGGGCGGCCGGGCGCATGGCCGAAGTCCTGCTGGTCGATGGCACCGGAATCTTGCACCATCGCGGGGCGGGCATCGCCTCGCATCTGGGCGTCGCCGCCTCGCTACCGACGATCGGCGTGACCAAAAAACGGCTCTTCGGCCGCGTCGACATCGAGGGAATGACACCCGGCGAGTCGCGGCCGGTCGTTTTCGGAGACCGAGTGATCGGCCTGGCGCTGCGACCAACTGCCGGCAGTCGCCGGCCGCTGTTCATCTCACCCGGCCATCGCGTCGACGTCCAATTTTGCGAGATGCTCGTGCGAAAACTGCTCGTCGGCCATCGTCTGCCCGAACCAATCTACTGGGCCGACCGTTTAGGGCGGAAATAACGATTATTCCGCCGCGTTTTCTTTTCGCATCGCCCCATGTTGCGAAAAATCCCCATGCTGCCAAAAAGCATGGTACCCTTGCATAGTGGAATATCGTTGGCTGGCGCAAAAATCAAGTCGCGTTTCTGCGCCAGGGCGTAATGGTCCCGAGGATTTGGGCCATGAGGCGTTCATGGAAGAGTGGCCGGCTGTTGCTCGCGGCGCAGATGCTCTGCGCCTTCGCGGTTGCCGGCTGCTGTCACGTTCCAAGCTCGGGCATCGACCCCAGCGGCGATCGCGTTTTCGCAGCCCCCGGCCCCCCCGCCAACGTCGACCGCTCCAACGAACGCTATTTCGACCAGCCCCTGGGCCAACTGCCCTGGGACGACGCGGCCGTCGAGCTGCACCCGCGCGAAATCGTCGCCTCGGTCGGCAGCGAGGTCGTCTTGATCGCCGGCGTGTGCGGGCCCGACGGATATCTGCGCACCAACCGCCGACTCGAATGGACGATCGATCCCGGAAGCGTCGGCCAGTTCGTCGCCGTCGGCCAGACCGGACTGGTCGACCTGATGCTCGGCGATTTCAACCGGCCGCGAAAAATCACCAACAACTTCGCCATCGGCAGCACCCTGCGGGCCAACACGCGCCTCAACCGCGGCACGTGCAATCCCGAAGAAAACGTCTACGTCCTCCGCGGCCAGGGCTGGATCAGCCTGACTTCGGCCGTCGAGGGCACGAGCAACGTCACGGTCTTCGCGCCGGAGGTCTATCGGTGGGACGCCCGGCTCAAGTCGGCGGCCGTCCATTGGGTCGACGCCCAGTGGCAATTCCCGCCGCCGGCAATCAATCCGGCCGGCACCAAGCACGTGTTCACCACTACGGTGCTGCACCAGTCGAACCATTCGCCCTGCGAGCGGTGGATCGT
>CAYMQL010000094.1:0-8017 GCA_964392255.1 uncultured Planctomycetaceae bacterium
GCGACAATAAAGCGACGTCGCAAACAAGCGAGGCAACAGACTGAGTCCGGACCGCCGATCGCACACAACGAGAACACCTAACTCGTTGCATATTAAACAGTTAAAAAATCTGCCGCGAGGCTTCGATTTTCGGCTTGCACGACTGCCGGTCGCTGCGCGGAGGCGTTCAAAACACGATTTCGGAGGCCGCTTGCCGCAGTCGATCGTGCAGCGATTGATTGGCGGCGGCTAAAAAGCGGGCGTCTTCCAGGACGAATTCGCCGCCGGCGGTCGAAGTAATCCGCCCACCGGCTTCGCGCAAAATCAACACGCCTGCCGCCACGTCCCAGATGTTCGTCGAATAGGACCAATAGACGTCGAACCGACCGGCGGCCATGTAGCAGAGATTCAAGGCCGCCGAGCCGGTGCGTCGAATCGCCTGACAGCGGTGGGCCATTTCGAGGAACATCGCCATGTCGGGGTGGTTGCGCGGGACGTTGGGCGGCAAGCCCGCCGCGGCTAACGCCTCGGACAGATTGGCGACGCCGCTGGCGTGAATTCGGCGGCCGTTCAGAAAGGCGCCGCGCCCGGCGACGGCCGTAAAACACTCGTCGAGCGTCGGATCGTACACCGCGCCGACCAGCAGCTCGCCGTCGCGCTCTAATGCTAGCGATACGCTGTAATGCGGCACGCCGTGGACAAAATTGATGGTGCCGTCCAGCGGATCGACGATCCAACGATACGCGGTCCGCGCGTTCGGCGTCTCGCCGGGAACTTTTTCTTCGCCCAAAACGCAGTGATTAGGAAAGGCGCCGAGCACCAAACGGCGGACCGCTTCCTGCGAGGCGAAATCGGCTTGGGTGACCAGGTCGGCGGGCCCTTTTTCGCTGACCGCGGCACGGCCGACCCAGCTCTGAATGACGCGGCCGCCGGTGCGAACCGCCTCTTCGCAAACACGCGCATAGTCGTCGATCGAGTGCATTGTTTTCGATTGGGTATGCAACACAGATAGGATGGATTACAACGGCCCGAAACAACATAGCGTATGCTCGGGCGCCGTCTTCCGCAACCGAAGCGATATGCCTTCGGTCGCCGAACGGCGACAATCCGGCGTGTTCAGGGCTCAGGGACCGGCACATTTTTCCACCCTTTCAAAGGCGAAAAATGTGCCTGTCGGCCTCGACGCCGCAAAGCTGCAAGGGGCCGAAATTATGCGGTTTCGAGAAGATAGGTCGCCATATCCCCTAGATCGGGTTAGCATTCAAAGGCCGGCGGCGTTCGGCGAGTTTTTTTGTGGGCAAACTTTCGAGAAATTTTCGCCCGTCTATGGACATCGCGGCAAAAACTGGTATTATCAAAAGCATCGGCCTCTTCTCTGTTCCGGCCCCGCCGTTTCGCTTCGCCGCGAGCGGCGGGGTTTTTTTGTTGGAGGATCACCCCAAGAACCTTTTGACAGGAGCGGTCTCGGCATCGCAGAGAACATGAACGACGTTTTCATTACGGAAAACTTCTTGTTGCAGAACGATCGCGCGGCGGAGTTGTACCATCGTTACGCCCGCGCGCTGCCGATCATCGATTATCACTGCCACCTGCCGCCGGCGCATGTGGCCGAGGATCGCCGCTTTGAAAATCTGACGCAGATTTGGCTTGCCGGCGATCATTACAAGTGGCGAACCATGCGTGCAGCCGGCGTGTCGGAGCGTTTTTGTACCGGCGACGCCGCGGATCGCGAGAAGTTTCAGCGTTGGGCCGAGACCGTGCCGCAAACGCTGCGCAGTCCGTTGTATCATTGGACGCACATGGAGTTGAAGCGTCCTCTGGGCATCAGCGATCGGCTGTTGAATCCGGAGACGGCCGAGGGCATTTGGCAGGAATGCAACGCCACGCTTGCGCGGCCCGAGTTCTCGGCCCGCGGCATCATGCGGCAGATGAACGTCGTGCTGGTCTGCACGACCGACGACCCGGTCGACGCTTTGGAGCATCATCAGGCCATCGCGGCCGATCCTTCGTTTTCAATTCAGGTGTTGCCCACGTTTCGTCCCGACAAGGCCGTCGCAGTAGAATCGCCGTCGGCCTTCAACGCTTGGGTCGATCGGCTGGCCGAGCGAAGCGGGATCGACGTCGGCGATCGTCTCGACCGGTATCTCGACGCGCTCAGGCAGCGCCACGATTTTTTCCATTCGGTGGGGTGCCGACTTTCGGACCACGGGTCCGACACGTTCTACGCGGCCGAATATTCGTCGACGGAAGCGGCCAACGCCCTGCGGCGCATCCGCCGCGGCGAGGAACTGCACGCCGAAGACGTCGTTCGCTTCAAATCGGCGATACTCCACGAGTTGGCCGTGATGAACGCCGAGAAGGGCTGGGTCCAACAATTCCACTTCGGCGCGCTGCGGAACAACAGCACGCGGATGTTCGAGGCCCTCGGGCCCGACGCAGGATGCGACTCGATCGACGATTGCACCGTCGCGCGGCCGATGGCCCGATTTTTCGACCGGCTCGATCGCGCGGGCCGGCTAGCCAAGACGATCGTCTACAATCTGAATCCGGCGTACAACGAGGTTGCGGCGACGATGATCGGCAATTTTCAGGACGGCTCGACGCCCGGCAAGATGCAATACGGAAGCGGCTGGTGGTTCCTCGATCAGAAAGACGGCATCGAGCGGCAGCTCGAAACGCTTTCGAACCAAGGGCTGTTGAGCCGTTTCGTGGGAATGCTGACCGACAGCCGGTCGTTTCTCTCCTACACGCGGCACGAGTATTTTCGCCGCATCCTCTGCAATTTGTTCGGAGTTGAAATGCAGCAGGGACTGTTGCCCGACGACATGGAACTGATCGGGCGGATGGTTCGCGGCATTTGCTACGACAACGCGGCCGAATACTTTGGGTTTGAACTGCCGCGGCCGTAGCGCCCTGTACTTCTCACACTCCGCATAGGGCAACACAAGTACTCCTCACACTCCGTGTGAGGAAAGGGAGCGGCTCGTTTGATTTCGCAATGCAAAACGGCGCAGCGCGTGCAAAGTTCAGCCTGACCTCACACGGAGCGCGAGGAATACATAGGGCCAAGAAAAAAAGCGGCCGTCGCCGGCTCGGGGGGGGTAAGCCGGCGACGGCACAGGGAGGGCTTCCACGCTGTTTCGTCGTTCCTTTTCAGGAAGCTCGTTCTACTGTTCGGCCAACGGAATGCCGAGCTTCTCTTCTTCCTCCTCTTGAATGATGATTCGAGGCGTAACCATCATCATCAGGCTTTGCGTTTCCCGACCGATGCCCACGTTCTGGAACAACCGATTGAGATAAGGAACCTTGTTCAACAGAGGCACGCCGTATTCCTTGCGGCCTTCGCTCAGTCGCTTGATGCCGCCTAGCAGCACGGTTCCGCCGTCGGGCACGCTCACGGTCGTTGTCACCGTAACGTAGGAGAACGTGGGCAACTGGACCGTCGTGCCGGCGGTCGTGGTGGTCGCCTCGTCTTCCTTCGAGTTCCACAACTTTTCCGGATCGGTGGCAGCCGCCTGAAGTCCGGACCGGGTGCTGTCGCTCGTGGTGGTTGTCGAGCCGGTGAACTGGAACGTATCGACCTCGCCGATCTTGCTGAAGTACGGCACCACGGTCAGACGCACGAAGCGGTGGTCGTTCGAGACCACGGCCTGGACCGTCATGAAGGTGCCTTCGGAAAGGACCACGATCACGGGCTGCTGCGCGGCGGCAAAGTCGCCGACCACGGGAATCACGCTCATCACAAACGGGCTTTGCGACGTGTCGGAGACGTAAGCCTGTTGACCATTGAACAGCGTCACCTTGGGGGCTTGCAGCACATTGCTGCGCGAGTCGCCCTGTGCGGCGTTGACGAAAAAGTACGCTTCGATGTCGCTAAGAATCGCGAAACCGAGCGATGCGCCGGCGGCGGTCGAAGGATCGAATCCGCCGAATTGCGGCACAGCCAGGGCGTAGCTGTTTTGAGTGAAGGGGATGTCGAGGTCGGCGTTGAACACGCCCGGCGCGCTCATGCCGACCGTCACGTTTCGGTTCGTGTCGGCGTTCAGCATGTTGCGAGCGACGCCTTGCCCGGTGGCCGTCGACGTGCTGATTCCCGAGCCAACCGCCTGGAAGGTCGGATAGGGCGGCGACACGTTGTCGATGTTGTCGTTGATGGCGAAGTCGAAGTTGACTCCAATGCGTTCGTAGAAGTCGTCGGTCAGGGTGATGAACCGGACTTCGATCGTAACCTGGAGGTCTTGGAGCCGCCGCAACTGATCCAGCAGGTCGGCGATTTCCTCGTGGACTTCCTGCGTCTGACTGACGACCAGGCTCAAGTTCGTCTCGAACTGGGCGATCGAGCCGGGACCGCCCACTTCGTCCCAGGTGGTCGGTTTGACGGTCGAGGTGATCAATTCGATCAGGCTGTCGAAATCGGCTTCGGCGCCGCCGCCGAGCCCGCCGGGACCGCCGGCGACCGCGCTTTGCAGACCGCCGCCCATTCCTCCGCCGGTGCTGGAGGCCATCTGGGCCAAGGCGCCGGCGCCAAGCATCGCGTCGCCGTTTTTGCCGTTGCGATTGGCGACCACGGACATCGGCGTCGCGGTCGACGAGGCGGAGCCGAAAGGCATGCCCGCCCCAAAGCCCACGTTGGCCATCGCGCCGTTGTAGGCGCCGGCCAAACCCATATTGGGATTCGGCACGAAGTTCGGGATCGGCACGACCAGGTCGGCCACGTTGTAAGTGACCGTGTAGACTTGCCCGTCGCGCATCTGTTCGCTGGTGATTTTCAGCACTTCATCCTTGATCACATAGCTCAGGTGCAGCGGTTGGAGAATCAGGTTCAGCGCGCTCTTGAGCATAATTTCGTTGCGCAGCTCGATGCTGACCGGCGTATCCGTGGTTACGCCTTCTTCGGCCAGACCTTGCGGATCGAGATGGACGTTCACCTCGGCGATTTTGGCGAGGTAATCGAGCACCTGGCTCAACGGGGCGTTGGTGAATTGCAGCGAAACGGGCGTGCGAAGCCGTTTTTGGATCTCGATGTCGCGTTCAGACTGCTGACGCCGCTGGTCGACCGCCAGCCGCTGGCGCGTCTTCGAAAGCGTTTCCCAAGTTTTCGCGTCGGGGAACACCAGCGGATTTTTGTCGCCGGCGAACGGAATTTTCGCCCGATCCACTTCTTCCATCGCGTTGACGAAGCCCTCTTCGGCGCTGTCTTGAATCGACTTGGCGTTCATCATCCGGCGGACGAATTTCGCCTGCCAGAGAACCTGGGTTACGACCGGGTTTTCCGGGTCCAATTCGGCGGCCTGCTTGGCAACGACCTGCGCCTCTTCGTAGCGCTGCTCGTCCATCAGCTTGTTGAACTCGTCGATCTTCACGGCCAGCTTCTCGCCGATCTCGACCTTGACGCGCCGCTCGCGGTCGACGTCTTGCTCGATGCGTTTGTTTCTTTCGGCCAGCTCGATCTGCGGCCGGTTCTGCTCGATGAATTGCTGGGTTTCGGCGATTGCGCGGTCGACGCGGCGGAGCAGTTGGTCGCGCGTGGCGCTGTCCAAACCGGCGGTTTCGACCTTCCGCTTCGCTTCTTCCAGCATCGTCAAAGCGTTTTTCGGATCGCTCTCGCGCATCGCGCGGGCGCTGGATTCTTTGTGGGCCAATTCGGTGGCGACTTGGCGAGCCAAAACCTGCTGCCGAGCCGCGGCCTCGCCGGCCATCGACTGCGTCGGCGATACGGCCGTCGGCGATTGCGATTGCGCCGGACCGGAAAGCAGTTGCAGGTGATCGTTCAGCCGCTGGGCCGTCATCGGATCCAAATCGCCGCTGTACCGAGCCGCTTGGCGGAACAGCTCATACGCCCGCGCCGTGTCGTGCGACTTCAGAGCCGCTTCGCCCTGCTCGAACAAGGCCATGCCGGGTGTCTTTGCGGCGCCGGCTTGAAGGGCTTCGGGCGGGGCCGGCGCATTGATCGGCGCCGGTCGCGGCGGCGCCGGGGTTTGAGCCGTTCGCAAGTCGGGGCGCGCCATCGCCTGCTGGCTCGACGCCGTAATGTTCGACGTGGGATCGTTGCCGGGGTTGTACACCGCCGGAGCCGCAGCCATGTCGCGCGGGCCGGCTTGCAGCGGCGCGGCATGCGCTCCGCCGGCGGGCATAACGCCCGACGACTCGCGCTGCCGCAACTCCCGCAGGTCCAAAAGCACCAGACCGGGCCGATCCTCGCCCGGGGCGAACGCCGCGTCGGGCAGCCGCAATTGTTCGGCCTGACGGGCCAGCGACTCGGCTTGATCGAACTGACCGGCGGCGATGGCCTCGCGTGCCTGACGCACTAACGCCACCGCCTGTTGACGCATGGCCAACGTGGGCGCCGCGGCGGCTGCCGGCGAAGTTGTATTCAACAGGTCGCTCGCCGGACGGCGCGCGGCGGCAATCCGATTCAACAAGTCTTGCGGTTTCTGCTCAAAGGGACCATAGATTAGCCGCATGTCGGCTGCGCGGCCGGCAAGCCGCTCGGCTTCGTCATACTCGCCCCAACGCAGCAGAGCGTCGGCTTGCTCCATCACGTTTCGGGCGTACGCGCGGCGATAGGTTTCGGTGTTCTTATCGAAGGTCGAGAGCTCTTGATACTTGCGAACCGCCGTTTCGACCCGCTCGGGCGTGTCGTCCAAGGGCTGATAGGCAACATTTTGGGCCTTGGCCTGTTCGAGCAACTCAGCCGCGCGTCGGACGTCGCCGACAGCTAGAGCAAGGCGAGCGGCCTGAAGCGGACTGACGCCGTCGACCTTGGGCAACGGATTGACGGGCAAGGTGGCGCCGGCGGCGGACGGTTGGCTGGTGAAAGGGTCGTTGGTCGGGGCGGGCGTTTCCTTGTGCAAGCCCAGTGGCGAAAACCGCTGGCTGGGTTTCGCCGGGCTGCCGCTCGAAACGCGACGCTTGCGATCCAAGTCGCGACGGACCGTTTTGGGCGTGTCGCCGAGATACAGCGGGCCATACGACGCGCCAAGGGCCTCGGCCTGGGAGATCAGTGTTTCGGCAGCCGTCAGATCGTTTTCCGACATGGCCTGACGGGCGCGACGCAGCAGGTCGGCGGATTGCTTCGCTTTGTCCTCCGACGGGTTGGCGGTCGCGGACGACTGTCCCGAAACCGCTGCCCCAAGCCACGCCGTCGACAGACCGTTCCACGATCCGCCCAATGCCGCACTCGCCGATAAAAGGATCGCCAAAGCGATCGGGCCGACCAGTGTTTTTACAGTCGTATTCAACACAGCTCTCCTTTTTTGACTCACCGGCGTCGCGCCGGTACCTTTCCGGCTTTTGGACATCGTAAAAGGCTATTCCGAGAACCAAGTCCTCAAAAACCGACAGATGAGAGCGGGTTAAATACTCGCCGGGGCCATGCGGGGTCAAGGCCAGTTCCGGCGGTTTCTGCCATACGGGGCGAAATTTTCGTCGGCGGCCGCTAATGCCGGCTTTTTTCGGGCGCAGAAGTCGCCCGCGCAGCCCCAGAATGCCCCCAAAACGGGGCAAATTTTGGCAGAAGAAAGCCCAGGTCTACCGGTTGCGCGAAGGTCGGCCGGTGCCCCCGTAGGGATCGTCGAGCGCGTCGAGCCCGGGACCGCCCCGAGGCGTTCGGCGGCGACTGCCGGAACCCGTAGGCCTGTCGCCGGGGCCCGTCGGCTGATCGCCGGGACCCGAAAAATAATCGGACTGTTTCACCGACTCGGCGGGCGCTTCCTGAATCGCTGCGTTCAGTTCCTTGTAGGTCGAAGCATCGTCCAACTCGTTGCGCACCACCAACCGGCCGTTGGGCTCCAGGAACAAGATTTCGCCGGGCGAGGAGAGGTAGCCGCCCCTTCGGCCGGATAGATTGGGAAGCCGCTGGCCTCCGCGAAGATCGACAATAGTGGCCCCGGTGCGAAAATCAACCGTTTCCGATGCGGCGGACGACGCTGCGCCCCCCATATAAGACGCTCTCGCGTCGTCGACGCCCCCGATGACCCGCGATGTTTCTTTGAGGAAATCGGCGACCTGCCCGCGGCCAATCCGCGCTTTTTCGACG
>CAYMQL010000095.1:0-8012 GCA_964392255.1 uncultured Planctomycetaceae bacterium
ACACGACGCTCTTCCGATCTTTGGCCACGCTCGAAAGCCGCCACACGGAACTGGCGCGAGATCAACAAGTGGCGGTTGCGCGGATCAATACTTTGCTCCACCGTGAGACTGACTATCCCTTGCCACCGCCGCCCGCGAAAGTACCGCTTCCCGACTCGCTGCCGGCCGCCGAGTCGCTACAGCAATCCGCCACCCAATCGCGCCCCGATCTGTTTGCCGGGCAGGCACGCATTGCGGCAGAGCAAGCGAACCTCGAATTGGCCTGCCGCGAATACTATCCCGACGTAAACGTGGTCGGCAAGTATGATGGTTTCATGCCCGAGGACATGCGGCCCCAGGTGGGCATGGACATCAACATCCCCATCCGTAACTCCCGCCGCTCCGCTGCGGTGCGCGAGGCCGAGTGCCGCATCGCCCAACGCCGTGCCGAGTACCAGACCTTGCTCGATCAGGTGCGTTATGAGGTCCAAGCGGGACGCGACCGCGCCAACCAGAGCGCGCATGTCGTCCACCTGTACGAGGAGAAGATTCTGCCTGCCGCCCAGCGAAGCCTCGAATCAGCCCAGGCCAATTACACCACCGGCACGCTCGACTTCCTGCGTCTCTTGGACGCCGAGCGACAACTCAACACCCAGCGCGAAATGTACTACCAGGCCATCGCCGACTACCATCGACGCCTGGCTGAACTGGAGCGCGCCGTCGGCACTTCATTGCCCGATCTCGCAATCCAGTAAGCAGGAGATGTGAGTATTAGGAACCGAACACCTCGATCCAGCAACAGGACTTAAGTTTCAACGAGCACTTTCAAGTAGGGCGCGTATTTCTTGTCCTGGTCTTGAATGTGGTTGCACCACCACTCCTTCAAGAAGACGAGCAAGTCACGTCCGGTCACAATGTCGGCGTTCTCTCGCCAAGCGGCAGTCTTCTGCCGCATCTTGTCGTGCAGGGCTTTGTGCTGCGCGAAATCGGGATACTGGTGCGCCAGCAGGCATTCCTCCTCGTGCCGGAAATGGTTGATCGTATACTGGATTAACCGATCGAGAAAAGGCGCGACTGCCCGGTGATCGACTCCCTGCTGCATCGCCTCATACAGTTCGTTGATGATGCCGATGATTTGCTTATGTTGGGCATCGAGCGATTCGTCGCCAACGGAGTAGTAGTCTTTCCAAGCAATATAGGAACTCATGTTCTTTGCCTCCCAATGGGTGTTGTGTTTCACTCAGCAAGTTCAGGTCACGGCTGGTGCCGTCTGCGTTGACCAAACACGTTCCAGGATTTGTTGTATCGCGGCTGCACGCATTGGTTTGCTCATAAAGTCATCCATGCCGGCGGCGAGACATCGTTCACGATTGCCCGGCATCGTATTGGTGGTCGCGGCGACAATGATGGTCCGCGCACGGTGCTCTTCCTCTTCGCGCTCACGAATATGACGAGTCGCTTCGTACCCATCCATCACCGGCATCTCGCAGTCCATGAAAATGACATCGTAAGCAGTCCGTTCTATTGCCTCAATGGCGTCCTGGCCATTGGCGGCCACATCGGCACGATAGCCGATCTTGGACAGCAACATCACGCCGGCCTTCTGGTTGATGGGATTGTCATCTACCAGAAGTATCCGAGGGCGACAGCGCGGAGGCACATCACCATTGTGTTCGCTCTTCTCGATCATGCCGCACCTCTTGCTGCTGTGTCGTCCACC
Source organism: uncultured Planctomycetaceae bacterium (assembly GCA_964392255.1). Taxonomy (GTDB): domain Bacteria; phylum Planctomycetota; class Planctomycetia; order Pirellulales; family Thermoguttaceae; genus CAYMQL01. Next base: position 1,700 of record CAYMQL010000095.1, read on the forward strand.
ATTACCACTACTATGAATTCTAGCCCACAATCGCAAAGCAATACTCTATGCGACCTTCAGGCTGGTGCGCCCGCAAAACCCCACTGGAATACCAATACGAGGGGGCGAAAGTTTCTCCCTGCCGCAGGGAAGACGCGCGGCCGGTTTCCCACTGCCAGGTTATCATTTATGCTTCCCTGTGGTCATTCCCAGTGGACTGTTCCCGTCGCAAGCAATGGCCTTTGGAGCGAGAGAGATCGTAACACCCAAGGCCCTCTACGAAGCCTGAACCGCTGGGTGCTTGCGGAGAAAGACTTCAGGCTTTGGATCGCCCCTTGACAGGATTTCTTCCGGTGCTAGAATCACTGACAATCGTGGCGTTGGTGGTCGGCCGCTTCCGTTGAAGGGCCGACGTACAGGGAACCCGGTGAGAGTCCGGGACGGTCCCCGCCGCTGTAACCGAGTGTTGACAGGAACCCTTTCTATCAGCCATTACCATCATCCCCTTGGGGACTTTGGTGAGAAGGCCGCGTGTTCTTGAACTCGGGAGTCAGAAGACCTACCAACGCAAGACCTGCGGTGTTCCGCGCGGGACGGAAGCCGTGAAGTTGTCGTTGGAGCCGTTGCGCCGCCGAGGTTTTGTCGCGTCCCCTATTTCCGTGCGCTGAAAGTGCGCGCGGACGTGCGACAACGACAGGCTCGGGCTGCGCGCACGGAGCGTCATGGTCGGCCTTCCCATGCCACGGCGACAGTCGCGGGCGTTTTCGCTCGTGGAACTGCTGGTCGTGATTACGATCATCGGCATCTTGCTTGCGCTGCTGTTGCCGGCGGTGCAGGCGGCGCGCGAGGCCGCCCGGCGAGCGAGTTGCTGCAACAATCTCCGGCAGATCGGCGTGGCGCTTCAGAATTACCACGCCGCGCTCGCCTCGTTTCCGCCCGGCGGCATTGAGCATCGCTCGATGATAAACCCCAAGACCGGCAAGCCTTATGGGGCCAGCGGCCGGCAGTTGGCCTGGTCGGTGTTCTTGCTTCCCTTCATTGAGCAGGACGCCCTCTATCATCGGCTTGACATGGGCAAGGCGTTCGACGCCCCGGAGAACGCGACGGCTGCCGCCATCGTCCTCTCCGTATATGTCTGCCCGAGCGTGCCGCAGGGCGACAGCCTCAAACACGGCCGAGGCCCTTGCCAGTACGGCGGCATCTATGGCGAACGGATCACCAGCCCAAACAACCCGCCCAAGGGCGCGATGCTCTACGATCGGGCGATCTCGATCACCGAAATCCGCGACGGCACATCGAACACGCTGATCGTCGCGGAAGACTGCGACTTCGCCGATGGGCAATGGATCAATGGGCTGAACGTATTCGACCAGGCGTTCGCCATCAATCAGGCCCCGTCCTACGAAAACGACATCCGCAGCAAGCACCCCGGCGGGGCCAACGGCGTGTTCTGCGACGGGTCGGTCCACTTCCTTGCGGAGAGCATGGACCTGAAAGTCCTCGCGGCAATCTGCACGCGGGCCGGCGGAGAGGTCGTCCAATCCCCTTGATACATCGAAGAGGCATCCCATGCACAGAACGCAACAGCCACGCGGACCACCAGTGGTTCCACCTGCGGTTTTCAATTCCTGAGACTTCATTCACCAACATTTCAAGGAGAGACCCTGTGTTACGAATACGTTTTCTGATCGGCTTGTCGCTGATCTTCACCAACACGATTGCACGGGCCGGGCTGTATTCAGGCCCTACGGACACGACCAACAGCATCGACCCAGCCATCCCCTCGACCAGCTCGCGGTTTGTCGAGTGGGCGGACGCGATCGACCCTGCCCGCACCTACTTCGCGCCTCGCGGCAGCACCGCGATTTCCGCGACGGGCTACAACTGTCTGGGCGATCTGGACGCCGCGCAGATTGCTGCCGGGATGTCACCGGGCTATTTGACGGTCACGTTTCCGACTGGCATCCGCGACGGCACGGGCGCTGACTTCGCCGTGTTCGAGAACGGCTTCACTTACGGAAGCCCGAACGGGCTGTTCATGGAACTGGCCTACGTCGAGGTGTCGAGCAACGGCACCGACTTCGCCCGGTTCCCGTCGATCAGCACCAACACCGCTCCGGTAGCCGGGAGCGGCGCGTTCGCCGGCTACGACACGTCGAACGTCTACAACCTTGCCGGAAAGCACGCCGCCGGGTACGGCACGCCCTTCGACCTGACGGACTTGTTGTCGGACGTAAGCGTGCTCAGCGGTGCCGTTGATCTGGGCGACATCCAGTACGTCAAGCTGGTGGACATTCCCGGCAACGGATCGTTTCTGGACGGCCAAGGCCACCCCATTCTGGACAACTGGTTGACCACCGGAACCGGCGGTTTTGACTTCAGGTTGCCCGTGGGGCAAGGAGTGGGCGTCATCAACGTGGTGCCCGAGCCGGGTGGTGTTGCCTTGCTGACATCGGGAGTGGCTGCGGCACTCTTTGTGCGTTACCGGCGGCGAAGAGACCGCCAAGGAAAGTGGCTTTACACAAACAATCAATCACCCCTTTGCCTATCGAAGGAGACTCCGATGAGACGTGTTGCTTCCAACGCGCTGCGTTGCCTGCTGGTGCTTGGCGGGTTGGCCCTCGCCACGACAAAGGCAACCGCTGACATCGTGGATTTCGACGACCTGACTCCCGTCACGCCCTACACTGGCCCCGGCGGAGGGGCCTACTGGAATGGTTCCGACGCCTCGGGCGGATTCACCAGCCGGGGCGTTCATTTCCTCAACAGCTATGATTCAGGGTACGGTAGCTGGAACGGTTGGTCGTACTCGAACACCACGGACACCACGACGGCGGGTTTTGCCAACCAGTACAGCGCCTACGCGGGCGGTGCCTACAGCGGGTCCAACTACGGCGTGTACTACGCGCCGTGGACGCCGACAGAGACGGTCACGGCCGCCGCACTGGGCATGTTTCAAGGCATGTACGTCACCAACACCACGTATGCCGCCCTCTCGATGCTCAACGGCGACTTGTTCGCCAAGAAGTTCGGCGGCACAAGCGGCAACGACCCGGATTGGTTCCTGCTGACCATCACCGGCAAGGACGCCAGCGGCGCGGCGACCGGCACGGTCGATTTCTATCTGGCTGATTATCGGTTCGCCAACAACGCTCAGGACTACGTTGTTCACGATTGGACGCCCGTGGATTTGTCTTCCCTGGGCAGCAACGTGAAGGGTCTTGAGTTTGGGCTGACTTCCTCTGACAACGGCGACTGGGGCATGAACACGCCAGCGTATTTTGCGATGGACAGCCTCACCGTTGTGCCGGAACCTTCGGGGCTTGCTCTCCTCAGCGGCGCGGGGATTGTCGGAGCAGTCTGGTTCCCCAGACGGCGTTTTTTTCGCACGGCAACTCTTGGCAGAAAGGAATGCTGCTAGAGCGCGCCGTGGCCCCTCCTTCGCTTGGCGCTACTTTGGCCCGAGTGAAGGAAGGGGCACTTTTCAGGTAGAGGACCAATCATGCCGTTTGGCGAGGTAATCGACCACAGTCAAGCTGTGGTTGTTTCCGACTGGCCGGTTTTGCAGAGATACTGGATCAGCGGAGCCTGAGTATCCACGATGCACTGAATCTGAAAGCCCGCCCGTACAAGCAATCCCTCCATGATCCAATCGAGCGTGCTGTACTCCTTGGCGATATGGTCCATGACTTCATTGCGCATTCCTTCGGGCGAGGCGTTGACAAAGGCGTGGAATTGCGCCCGATGGCCTTCGTCGCTCGATGAGAACACCACGTCTAGGAGGAAAAATCGCCCGCCCGGCTTCAAGACGCGATGGATGTTGTGCAGTGCGACGGCCTTCCACAAGTCGGGCAAGTGGTGCATCGCTGCCACCGAGACGGCCGCATCAAACGTAGCCGGCGCGGCCGAGAACGTGAGGAAGCCGGCGTGGCGGAACTCGATGCCGGCCAACCTCTCGGCCTTCGCCCGGCTCTCGGCGTATTCGAGCATGGCTGGCGATACGTCCAGCGCGGTGACGCGATGTCCGACCCGCGCCGCCGTGCGGGCGAAATGGCCCGTGGCGGTGCCGATCTCCAGGATGTTCGAGTTTTCCGGCAGCCCGAGCGTTTCCAAGATCGCGGCGTCCTCGGCCGCCAGGTCGCGGAACTGGCCCATGCACTGTTCATAGCGTTCCACTTCGGCGACATCCGAGTAATCGGTGCCGACTTGCTGAATCTCGTTCCATTGCCAGGCAGGTTGACGATCCATTCTACTCCTCCAACTGCCATTCTCCCGATCCGTGATCGGCGGGTCAAGCCGCCGGGCAGCGGGATGTCACCGGGCAATGTGCGGTACGAATGGAAGTCATCGTGGAGTTGCAGTGGCCTCGTTTCTTAGAAGAACACGCGATCTGCGGTCGCCTATTGTGGTTTCATCAACCATAGTGTCCAGTCATGGTTTCACGCTTGCCGGAGGTGTTTCTTCGGTCTTCGGCGGTTTTCGCTTTGTCGGCGGCTTGGTTGCCCCACTGGCGAGTCTGTTGGCCGGCGCGTTGTGGCAGTGGTACGGCCCTTCGCTGACATTCATCGCGGGTGCCGGGTTCTCGGCGACGGCGCTTGCGGGTTTGGTGTGGTGGCGGATGCGGTACACCTCTTCCTTTGCATCACGTTGATGACATATCCTGCTTGTCCGTGTCGATAAATTCGACACGCAGGGCAATGGAATTGACACGTCGGCCCCGCTGTCTGCACGTTGCGTGGCCGTAACGTCATAAGACATAAGTCCTTACGGCACTGTGCTTTTTTCAGGCTTCTTCTGGCACACCGATTGCTTACCATCGGGCCATACCTAGTGGTCTGCGCTGAGGCTGTTTCCACTTTGACGGGCCGTATGGCATTGCGCTCGAAATATGCGCGCCCGTCGCCCCGTTGGTCAGCCCAACAATGATAAGCAAAGGAAGAGGAGAGACGATGTTTGCGATACGTTCCCTGGTGTTCGTGATGGTAGTTCTGACCATTGGGGTTTCGGTTGGTTGTGGCCGAGGGGTGAACTACCCGAAGGCGAAAGTGACCAGTCCATTGAATCGCCCCGGCACTTGCGTGGCCTGCAAGAAGAAGATCGAGTCGGTCGCCGATGCCAACCTGGTGGTTATCGAGGGCGTTCAATATGTCATTTGCGACGATAAGTGCGTTGCCAAATTGCGAAAGCAACTGGAGTGGGACAAAGGCCGCTGACGATTGGGGCACATCGTCTCACGATTACTCGGGATTCATTCCTCATCGTTGACAAAAGGAATTGTACATGCGACAGCGGTCTTTACAGGGTTTTACCCTGATAGAACTCTTGGTCGTGATTTCGATCATCGGCATCTTGATCGCGCTCCTGTTGCCGGCAGTGCAAGCAGCCAGAGAAGCGGCCCGGAGGATGCAGTGTTCCAACAACATCAAGCAGATCAGCCTGGCCATGCACAGCTACGAAAGCGCACACAAGTGTTTCCCGCCCGGTCACCTGGAAACGGGATACGACGGGCCTTCTTACCGGCATCAGTTCAGCTTCGCGGCATTTATCCTGCCCTATATCGAGCAGCCGAATGTCTACAGCATGATCGACTGGAATCTGGCTTCCGCCGATGCGGCGAACAAGCCGGCCGGCGCGCTTCGGATCAACACTTACCTTTGTCCCAGCGACCCAATCGGCGAGGGCTATGTCGCTGATGGGTATGCGCCTACGAACTATCTGGCAAACCAAGGAATCAAGTGCGAATGTCGGTTGAACTGCGCGGAGGGCAACACATGCACCGGCGTGTTCGGTCACAACACGTTTATGCCAGCCGCCGCAATCACCGACGGACTGTCCAATACGCTGTGCGTCAGCGAAACGCTCAAGGGCGATGGAGAGGTCGCAACACTGGACGACAATTTTATTATCATCCCGAGTGGCGCATCGTTCACGGCCGATGACATTGATGCGGCGCAAAGCCTCGCGCCGAACTCGTCCATTCGGGCGTGCCGGTGGATCGACGGAAAGACGTACTACAATATGTTCAACGCCAGTCGATCGCCCAATGATCCCCGCGTCGATTGCATGGGACCTGGCAACGGCCGAAGCAACTTCGCGGCCCGCAGTGCGCATCCAGGCGGAGTGAACGCCAGCATGATGGACGGGTCCGTTCGTTTTCTGCCCGATTCGATCGAGGTGAGCGTCATGCAGGCGCTAGGCACCAAGGCCGGAGGCGAGACCGTTTCCACAAACGCCTTATGACGGGTGTGTGCATCTTGAAGAAAGGAATCCTTGAATAATGATGGTTCATCCGGCGGAAGCGTACCTGGGGGTTGAAAAAGTGTGGACATGCTTA
>CAYMQL010000096.1:0-7994 GCA_964392255.1 uncultured Planctomycetaceae bacterium
GTTGGGCGACGGCAGCGGCGGCTTCGCCGCGGCAACCACGTTTTCCTCCGGCGGCATCGGACCTTGCTCTGTGGCGGTGGGCGACTTCAACGGCGATGGCAAGAGCGATCTGGCCGTGGCGAACTATTCCAGCGACACGGTGGGGATACTTCTCAACACCTATTCTCCACCGGTGACCTGGACGGGCACCGCCGACACGAACTGGAGCAACACGTCCAACTGGAATCCGAGTAGTTCTCCCGACGGCGTCAACGTAACGTTCGACGACACGGCCACCGGTTCGCTGACGGCCGACATTTCCGGGGCCAACGCCACGCCCACCAGCGTGACATTCAACAACTCGACGAATGAGTTCGTCATCACCGGCGACGGCTACGGCATCGCCGGCGACGCGACCGTGTTGAAGCAAGGCACGGCCAAGGTCACCCTTAGCAGCATCAACAGCTACACTGGCGCGACCACGGTCGAGGGCGGGACGTTGCAGCTTAATGGTGTGCGGAATGCTCAAATCCCCGTGCTTGTTTACGGCGGGGCCAATATCAAGGCCGGAAAGCTAATCTTCGACTATACGGGCGAGAGCAGTCCGGCTGTAATCCAGGGCTTGCTCACAGCGAGCTATCATGGTGGCGCGTGGGACATCGGCCAGTTCCAAAGCACGACCGCCGACGGCGATCATGCCTTGGGCTGGAAGGACGACACCGCGACCAAGCAGGTCACGGTGGCCTACACGCTGTACGGCGACGCGACCCTGAACGGCGCGGTCGACATCTCCGACCTGTCGGTGCTGGGCCAGAACTGGAACGGCACGGGCAAGGTTTGGGCCCAAGGCGATTTCAACTACGACGGCGTGGTCGACATCTCCGACCTGTCGTATTTGGGTCAGCACTGGAACCAGAGCGTTGATGGTTTTGGCATGGCGTTGGAATCCACAATGGTGGCGCCAGAGCCCGAAACGCAGGAATTGTCGCCCCAATTGAGCGGAACGGTCGGTTCCAGTGAATTGCTGCCTACGACACGGAATCAAACGCCGAGTATCCTGTCCGACCAAGTGGAGCCGGCTTCGATGCTGAACCAGACAAGCACGTCGGACATCTCCGCTGCCGAGCGGCTCCGAAGCCTTCCGCTGCGCACCGCCGCGATACAGGCGGCGCACGATGCGGTTTTCAATCGGCTTGACCAAGACGCCGTTGACGATCTGTTCGAGCATAAGGATGCGGCTTCCCCGGCAGTTTCGCCGGCGCTCGATCGTGCCTCCCCGACGCGCCACCAACCGCCCGTTCTCTCATCAGGCCGCTATGTTTTCAGCGCAGCATGCAGAGCGGCGGTCGCGGCCAATGCTCTCGCGTCTGATGAAGCTGAGGATTCCGAAAGTCTGCTTGACGAGAACGGATGAGGTCGTCTGCTTGAGGACGAAGGGTTCTTCTCGCACGCTGGACTCGCCGAGAAGAGCAAAGCATTCGTCAGGACAACCCCATAAAGAGTTCCATGCTTGTAGGGAATTCCGCAGTTTGTACAACGCATATCCTCTAATTCGTCTGGTCCTGGATGTTTTGAGACAAATCGAGGCTGCCCGTCTACGAGATACGGCAACTCCTCTGTTCGTTCACAACAACAATCCGCACTTCCGGCACTGGCAAAGCCAGTGGCGCCCAAAATAGCCCTTTTCGTCAGGCGCCAACCTGCCGTTCGCCGGCTAAAGAAAACGCATCGTGGGAAGCAATTCGCGTCGGCGAGAAATGCGGACTCACTCTTTTTTAGCTTGTTTCGTCGTGCCGGATGTTGAACGGGGCGAGCCAGGTGACGATGAATGACGGAAGGGTGGCAATGATGACGATGATGAAAAATCCCTTGTAGCCGGCGGACTCCTGGATCGCTCCGCTGACCATTCCGGTGATCATCATGCACAGGGCCATGAATCCGGTCGATATGGCGTAATGCGCCGTTTTGTATTTGCCGGGCGCGATTTGCTGCATCATGTAGAGCATCAGCGCTACGGAGCCGATGCCGTAGCCCAGTTTTTCGACGACGAAGACGACGGTAATCCAGTAGATGTTGGACGGCTGGGCCCAACTGAGATAGATATAAGTCAGTTGGGGAACGTTGATCATGACGCAGAGGAACATCAGAGATTTTTTCAGGCCGTACTTGGCGGCAATCGCGCCGCCGAGCAACGCTCCCAACATGAACGCCGCTGATCCGAAGGTGCCGTTGATGTTGCCGAGCGACGTGTTGCTGAGCCCCAATCCGCCCGTTGCGCGGGCGTCCATCAGAAACAGCGGTCCCATCTTTTCCAAAAAGCCCTCGCCGAGACGGTACAGCAGGACATAAGCGAGCATCATGCCGATGTTCTGCTTCTTGAAGTAGCTGGCGAATACGTCGCCGAATTCGTGAACGACGTGTCCGAAGCCGCGCGATGAATCGTCATAATGCGCGGCCCTTCCGCCGGTCGGAAGCACAAAGCGATGCCAGACGGCCAACGTCAGCATGGTGACTGCGAGCAGCCCCATGACGAGCATCCAGGCATGGATCCAATCGAGTGCCAAACCGCCCTCGGAAGAGTGCAGATACCCAGTGAACGAGACCAGCAGTCCGGTGGCCAGAATCTTGCCCGCATACCAGCAAAGGCCTTGCGCGCCGATGTATTTTGCCTGCTGTTTGGCGGACATCGTGTTGATATAGACCCCGTCGGCCGCGATGTCTTGGGTGGCCGACAAGAATGCGATGATCCAGAACAGCGCCACGGAAATGGGAAGCCAACCGCCGAGCGGAAGCGCGAGGGCCACCGCCCCCAAACTGAACGCGATGGCGATTTCGGTGCATAAAACGAAGAACCTCTTCGTCTTGAACATGTCGATAAACGGCGCCCAGAACGGCTTGAGAACCCAGGGGACGTACATGGCCCCGGTGTAGAAAGCGATCTCCTTGTTGGAAAGGCCGAGGTTTTTGTACATGATCGCGGCGACGACTGCGACGACGTTCAGCGGCACGCCCATCGCAAAGTACAGCGTAGGCATCCAAAGCAGCGGATGACGCGGTTTCGACATATTCGGTCTTTCGGTTTGCCGCTCGTGATCAGACATGGTATGACGAATTTCAGACTGTCGGCCCAACGGGCGCCGAACTTGCCCTCAGTGCGGGCGGTTTCGACGATTGCATAACGGTTCTCGTCCGGCGTGTCGCCTGTATTGATCGCCGATCGAGAGGACGATTTTCCTGCCCTTGGCGGCGTTGCGGATAGCCTGGCGGACGGCGGCGCGAACGTCCTCGACAGCGCCGTTGAGCATCACGTTCGTTGCGTGCATGTTTCACCATTCAGCGAAAGTGCGCTATCGGTCGAGCAGGAAGTCGAGCACCTCTTCGAGCGGCACTTCGGCGTAGGCCATGCACGTGTCGGCGGCGCCGTAGTAGATCTTCATGAGGCCGTCTTCGCAGAGGACGCCGCAGTTGAAAATCACGTTGCCATAGAAGCCGTACTTCTCATAGTCGGTTTCGGGCTCGATCAACGGACCTTTGCCCTTGGCGATCACCTTGGTCGGGTCGTTGAGGTCTAACAGGGCCGCGCCGAGGCAATAGCGGTCGGTTTCGTCGGCGGCGTGATAGACTTCGAGCCAGCCTTCCTTGGTCTCGAACGGAACCGCGCTGCAACCGATCCGTCCGCCGTCCCAGTCGGTCGTGTTCACTTCCATCAACTGCTTGTGGTTGCCCCAGGAGACCAAGTCGGGCGACTCGGAGATCCAGATTTCGCGCCGCCGGTACTCGGCCGAGGCCGGACGATTCATCGCGTAGTACTTGCCGTTGATCTTGCGCGGGAAGATGCATACGTCTTTGTTGTCGGGCGTGAATATGCAGCCGAGCCGCTCGTAGGTTTTCCAGTCTTTCGTGCGGGCCAGGTTCGTGGTCACGCCCAGGCTGGCGCAGGCACTGTAATTGAAGTAGTAATATCCGTCGTCTTCGATATAGGTGATCCGCGGGTCCTCGATGCCGAATTCCTCGTACTTGTTGCAGGGATACAGCGCGGGCTTATCCTCGACCGTGAAGTGGAGGCCGTCTTTGCTGCGCGCCACGCGCAGGTGGGAGATCGAAGTCAACACGCGCAGCACCTCGTTGCCGTCTTTGTCATAACGGAGGACGAAGCGGCTGTCGCGGAAGTCGTTCAGCGGATCGTTTTTCTCCAACCTGCGCAGCACCACGTCGCCCGCTTTTTCCGAATAGGCCGGGGCAAGAAAAATGTTCGGATCGGGATCGGGCTCCGGCACTTCGGCCACCCGCAGCAACAGCAACACGTCCTCGCCGACGCGGTGGCAACCGGCGTTCATCACGTAATGCACGTTCCAGCCCGGCCGAGAGGGCTTCACGTCTTTGACCGTAATGATTGGATTTTTTTCGTAACGCTTCACTTTCATCATTGTCTCCCACGGAGGATGTTTTGCGGTAAACCCGCCTTAGAACCTTTAAACCGCCGAATTCCCATTTGCTCCGGCGCAGAGCCTTTTTGAAAAGCGACGTCGTCGCCGTCGATCGCCAATCCGGCCTTGTCTGTTCGGTTGCCGGCCGGCAACTCGAATTGAACGGGATCGCCGGCTACGTAGTCCCCGGTCTTGTATTGCTGCACCAGAACCGCAGGCGTATCGAACACATTCTCTTTGAGGATAATTTCGCTTTCGATCGAGAAGGTGACGGAGACACCTGAAACAAAGACGTTTTTCTCGAAGACGAAGCCTTTGCCGCAGCGCGGCAGAGTGATCGCCATTGGTCCGGCGGAAACAAAAATATTGTTTCGGTAAAGATTGTCCTTCGACATGTGGTTTTGGGACGGTTTGAAAACGTTGATTGAGATATTCTCCTCGATCAACGCGCTGTCGCTGTGTTCATCGAGATAATAGGAAGCAATCATGTGGCTTTCTTTCAGATCGCGCACGAGATTGCGCCGCAATTTCAGATGGTCGCAGAAGGTGGCGTAAAAAGCGGCGCCGTCCTTCAAATCCTGCATGACGCGATACACCTTGTTGTATTCAACCACATGGCCGCTGCCGCCGATGGCGATTCCGATATAGGGACCGTCGTGCAACTCATTGCGTCGTATTACGGCGCTGGTTTCGTCTTTGCCGAACTTCCACTCGTCGGCCATCTTGGGGTCGGTGACTCCGACGTAGAGCATGACGGCGCTGGGATAGGTTTTGCCGACGTCGTGAATATGGTTGTTTTCGATCAGGGCGTGAGACCCGATGACGCGCAGCCCGCCGGCGCCCAGATCGTGAATGCGGCAGTTCTTCACCGTCACATGGTCGCCGAAAAGCTTCAGACCCCAGCCCGTCACTCCGGCCACGTCCAAGTCTTCAAAAACGCAATGGTCGGAATTTTTGGCCGAGACGGCGCCGTCGAACATTTTCGCGGCAAAATCGCCAACGATCAGCGGGGTGTTGGTCGAACGAATCGCAAGACCGCGCAGTGTGACGATTTTTGCATTTTCCAGCCGCAAGACGTTTTCCAGCACGGGAGCGACCACTTCGACGTCGGCCATGTCTTCTTCCGGCATGGGCCAGTAGACCACCTGGCCGTTGACGCGGTCGAGATACCACTGCCCCGGTTCGGTCATGCCTTTTTCTACGTTCCACACAACATAGTCGCGCACGTCGAAACTGCCGATCGGATGACCTGCGGGCGTGGCGCAAACCAACGTATCGCTTTGCAGATCGATCGATGCGACGCCGACCAACGTTTCGTCCCACTGATGATAGATGGTCAGCTCCGCGTTTTTCGGCTCGAACCATTGGCCGAGATCGCCCTTTTGATACGCCATTTTGGTGAGTTCGTCCCAGGTTGGTTTGCGTTCCCAACCGCCCTCGGAGGTGCTGAGCCAACGCATCGCCTTGAAGTCTGTCTTGTGGCTGAGGCGTCCGACGGCCGGCCAGCGCGCCCGCTTGGCGTAGCGGCCATTGACCAGCAAAGAGCGAAAATCCCACTGTCCCTGTTTGACGCCGGGCACGCTGGCCACCCAAAACTCGTCCGGACCTTTTTTCCAGCCCGTGATGGCCCGGCCGCCGAGCAACTCGGGCCGAGTTCCCGGTTGGCCTTCAATGACGAGTCCGTCATCGCGCTCGTCCAGCAGCAAGGGGGTTTCGAGAAAGTACTTTCCGGCGCCAAGTGTGATGGTCTTGTTTGCGTTCGCGCCGTGTCGGCGCGAGATTTCCAATGCTTCGACGAGGCTGCGGCATGCGCAACTCCGGCCATCGGCGGAAAACACAATGCTTGGTGCAGAAGAAACGTCGGCGGTCGGACACCCGAACGGCGCCGCTGAAAAAATCGATGCCGCAATGATGCCACCGCGCAGCGCGAAACCCAGCATGTCCATCAGAATGTCTCCCCGCTCGAACATACACGACCGGCGCCAACTGGACATCGTCCGCGTCTGTCCAACCTGCTATTTTAGCAGAACCTCCCAGCTTGTCTAGCTATTGCATCTCCGTTCTCCGTTGGGGAGGTCGAGGACTGTCTTTGCGATGCGGCGCACGGCCTCGTCGATTTCCGATTCCGTGGCGGCGGCGCCAAGGCTGAAACGGAGCGATGCGGCGACGAGTTCCTTGGGCAAATCCATGCCGCGGAGCGTCGGCGAAAGTTCGGCGGAGCCGCTAGCGCACGCCGAACCGATGGAACAGGCCACGCCGGCCAGATCGAGCGATGCCAGCAGCGTCCAGGCTTCGTGACCGGGAAACGCGACGCTGCTAGTCTGCGGCAGTCGTTCTGCCGCGGCGCCGTGGATGACGAGTTCGGGAATTGCGTGACGGAGCAATCGCTCAAAGCGATCGCGAAGCTGCTGCAATCGGCGGGCAAGCTGCTCGCGTTCGCGTTGCCAAAGTTGCAAGGCGGCGGCCATGCCCGCGGCCAGCGCCGGCGACTCGGTGCCGGGCCGAATTCCGCCCTGCTGATGCCCGCCGAACATCAACGGCGCGAGCGGCACGTCTTTTCGGACGATCAGGGCGCCGATGCCCAGCGGGCCGCCGAATTTGTGCGCTGCGATGCTCATCGCGGCAACGCCCAAGGCGCTAAAGTCGACCGGCAGCTTGCCGACGACCTGTGCGGCGTCGGTGTGCAGCGGCACGCCGGCACGGTTGCAGATGTCCGCCAGCGCGGCGACGGGTTGCAGCACGCCGGTTTCGTGATTGCCCAGCACGACGCTAACCAAGCGCGTTGGCGGACCGAGCAGGGGCGGCAGTTGGTCGACGCGCACCACGCCGTCGCGCGTCAACCCGAGGGTGTCCAGCCGCCAGCCTTGCTCCAATAGGTGTTCGGCCGGGTCGATAACGCTTTGATGCTCGCCGGCGGAGATGACGATCTGGGGCGGCGGCGCAGCCCTCGACGTTTCGCCCGAACGCAATGCACACGAAGCGGTTTCAGACCGCTCATGGCTGGAAGAAATAGCGTCGGCGGCGGCCCGGGCGATTCCAAGCAGCGCCAGATTGTTCGCCTCGGTGCCCCCGCTGGTCAAGATGAGCCGGTCGCGTCGGGGCGCGCTCAAATCGACGCCGAGAATCGCGGCGATTTGTTCCCGAGCGTCTTCGAGCCGCCGGCGAGCCTGCCGGCCGGGCCGATGCGGACTGGCCGGGTTGGCGCCGATCTCGGCATAACATCGGGCCATGACCTCGACCACTTCCGGTCGAGTCGGCGTGGTCGCATTATGGTCAAGATAGATCGACTCCATGCCGGCGATTCTACCAAAGCCTCCGTCGGCGGGCCATCTTGGGCCGGCGAACTTGTTCGTCGTGAGCGCTTGATGGTTTAAGAAGAAACGCGCGGCGAGCAAGTTCGCCGGCTAAACGGTTGTTGAGAAATGCGGGCATAAGCTGGCAAAAAAGCCGCTTTATTTTCACTGTTTTATCCATATCGCCCATAAATACTCTGTGCAGAGCAGTCACTCGATCCAGGGCATGGTGTAATTCCATATTCCCAACTTTTCCGCAGCAACCCCGCAAAATTTAACTGACCGGAAAACCGCC
>CAYMQL010000097.1:0-7892 GCA_964392255.1 uncultured Planctomycetaceae bacterium
GCCTACCGTGGGATTGAAATCGATCCGCCGCGGGTCGAACGGGTCGGCGTCGATGACTGGATTGCCGGTTTGGATGTCAGAGTAGCCGTCTACCTTCCCGGTGCTGTCAGTGTGGTTGGCACTACAGCCCGGTGCCCAGCGGAGCCAGCAGATGGGCGAGCCCCAGGCGTCGATGAAAACGGGATGCCTGTTGCCGGCGGCGTCTTCAACCGTGCCGATCTCCGACGGGCTGAACTGCTCCATTGCTTCGGGTGAGCCGACGCTCACAATCCGATAGAGGCACTGGGCGGATTCGTAGTCCTGAGTGATTCCGTTATTCGCTCCGCCATTCTCATAGATATTGTAGTAGATGGCGTGCAATGACGGTTCGGCGAGTGTTGTTGTAGTGCCCCCAAAGGAGACGTTGTTGGGCGGAAAGGTCATTTGGATGTCGGCCAATGCGTCGGGCATTTCGGCTCGCATTAACATGCGGAGGGCGTCGAGCCGCAACCCGGCGGCCTGCCTGGGCGTGGCACCCACAGGAATCGCGATTGGCACGCGGCGGGTCCTGTAGGACTCGTAGCGTTCCATGATGATGTTGTTGAGCTTTGCGATGGTGGCCTTGGTGGCGTATTCGCGGGCCGATTGTTGCGCGGCGTGCATCGCGCCGGCCACCATGGCGGCCAACAGGCCCATGATGGTGATGACCACGAGGAGTTCGACAAGGGTGAAGGCGGAACGGGAAGGATGAAGGATGAAGGATGATTGATGATTGATGATTGTTGATTGTTGAACTGTCCACGGGCCACGGGCCACTGGCCACTGGTCTCTCTCCCCTCTCCCCTCTCCCCTAGTAGTTTTCGTTTTCATCGGCCGCTCCTTTGCGGCAGGTTTCGGCCGGGCGTTGCGGGGCCCGGTCTTCCGCCGTCCAAATGCCGGCCTTGCCCGCGGTGTTGGCCCGTCGGTCAGCCATCAGCTTTCAGCTATCAGCTATCAGCCGTCAGCTTTCGAGTTCGAACACACGCTCCGGGGGCTGTTAGCCCCCGGCTATTTTTTTCTAATCCCCAATCTCTAGCCACTAACCACTAGCCACTAACCACTAACCACTAGCCACTAGCCACTAGCCACTCTCCCCTACTTCCCTCCGCTGGACAGGTTGGTAATCAGGCTGATCAGCGGGAGGAACAAAGCGATGACGATGAAGCCGACCATGCCGCCGAGGACGATAATCAGCAGCGGCTCCATCAGGCTCATCAGGCTATCGGTCAAGACCGCCACTTCCTCGTCGAAAGTGTCGGCCACCTTGTAGAGCATCGTGTCGAGTTCGCCCGTCTCTTCGCCGACGTCGACCATGTTGATGACCATGTCGTCCATGACCCGTTTGTTCATTCGGGTCACATAGAGCAGCGCGCCGAGGACCGGCGGGTAGCAGCACCAGAAGAACAGGGCCATGGGATGGAACGGCGGGCGCGAGGCCTCTTTCATCGGCTTGGCGATCGACTCGCCCTCGCGAATGGCCTCGTAGACTTTTTGGAACAGAGTCTCGAAAAAGGCATTGCCCGAGGTGTCGCGGGTGATGTGCAGCGCTTCGAGGATGGGCACGCCGCTGGCCACCAGAGTGCCGAGGGTTCGCATGGTGCGGGCGACGATGTTTTTTTCGACCAGGGGGCCGAAAATGGGCATTTTCAGGATGAACATGTCCCAGCCCATGCGCCCGGCGTGGAATTTGCGGATCAGTTTCACCGTCAGCCAGATGCTCAGCGGGATGCCCGGCAACAGATACCAGAAATTGACGATGAAATCGGAGGTGTTGATCAACATCACCGTCATGGCCGGCAGGGCGGTGCCGAAATCTTTGAAGATCGCTTGGAACGAGGGCACGATCTTCAACATGATGAAGGTGAGGATGCCGCAGGCGAACAGGACGACGGTGATCGGGTAGATCATGGCGCCCTTGACCTTGCGGCGGAGGGCCTCGGACCGTTCCTGGAACTCGGCCAGGCGCTTGAGGATGACTTCCAAAGCACCGCCGGCCTCGCCGGCCTTGATCATGTTGACGTAGAGGCGGTCGAAGGCCTTGGGGCACTTGCCCATCGCCTCGGAGAGCGTGGCCCCGCCCTCGATCTCTTCGCAAACGTCGATCAGGGCGTTTTTCAACGCGCCGGCCCCAGCCTGCTGCTCGAGAATTTTCAGGCTGCGCAGGATCGGCAGGCCGGCGTCTTGCAAAATGGAGAGCTGGCGGGTGAAGGTGGTCAGGGTGCGCGATTTGACGCCGCCGATGGCGAAGGTTTTTCCTTTGCGGCCGCCTTTTTTCTGTGCGGCGGTTTTCCGGCTCTTCTTGACCGAGATCTTCGTGACGAAATAGCCCATCTGCCGGATCGTGGCTTGCGCCTCGTCCTGGCTTGGGGCTTCGACGACGTCCTTGATCTCCTGGCCGGCGGCGTCCATCGCCTCGAATTGATAGGTCGGCATCGCTCCGCTCCTTCTGCCCTCGCCGCGTGGACGCGGCGGTTGGATACGCACGATCGCCGCCGTACCGTCGGCGGCTAAACGGTTTTGTATCGCCGCGTGGACGCGGCGGCTAAACTTTCATGATTTCTTACTTCCGTCACTAACCACTAACCACTAGCCACTAACCACTAGCCACTAGCCACTCCTCCCCCCCCCCCTACGCATCGGAAACCGTCTCGCGAATCACCTCATTGATCGTCGTGATGCCGTTGAAGACTTTTTCCAACCCGGAGTTTCGCAGCGGGATCATTCCAGTGCGCAGGGCCAGGTCGCGGAGTTTTTCGGTCGATGCCCCTTGGTTGATCAAATCGCGGAGCTGATCGTTCATAGGCATGTATTCGTACAGGCCGGTGCGGCCTTTGAAACCGGTGTTGTTGCAGGCGGCGCAGCCGCGGCCGCGATAGAACTTCTTGTCGATCACGTCCTCGGGCGTCAGATCGAGCTGGGCGAGCGTTTCGGTGCTGGGCATGGTGATTTCGCGGCACTCTTTGCAAATTCTGCGCACCAGCCGCTGCGCGAGGACGGCTTCGAGCGTGGCCGTGAGCAAAAACGGCGGCACGCCCATGTCGCGAAGCCGCGTAATCGTACTCGGCGCGTCGTTCGTGTGCAGCGTGCTGAAGACCATGTGCCCGGTCAGCGAGGCCTGGACCGCGATTTCGGCCGTCTCCAAGTCGCGGATCTCGCCGACCAGAATCTTGTCGGGGTCCTGCCGCAAAATCGACCGCAAGCACTGGGCGAAAGTGTTGCCGATGCTCGCGTCGATCGGCATCTGCACAATGCCGTCGATGTCGTACTCGACCGGGTCTTCCGTGGTGATCAGCTTGTCCTCGACCGTGTTCAACTCGTTCAAGGCCCCATAGAGCGTGGTCGTCTTGCCCGAACCGGTCGGACCGGTCACCAGCACGATGCCGTTCGGCTTGCGAATTACCTCGCGGAAGGCGGAAAGAATAATGTCGGGCATGCCGACGGCGTCCAGGTCGAGCATGACCACCGAACGGTCGAGGATTCGCATCACCACGCTCTCGCCGAACATCGTCGGCAGCACGCTGACGCGCAAGTCGACCGGGTGCCCGCCGACGTTCAGACGAATGCGGCCGTCCTGCGGCATGCGGCGCTCGGCGATGTCCAGGTCGGCCATCACCTTGATGCGCGTCGTAATGGCAAAAGCCAAGTGGCGCGGCGGCGGCACCATCTCGTACAAAACGCCGTCGGCGCGGATGCGAATTTTGAACTCGTTCTCGAACGGTTCGAAATGCAAGTCGCTGGCGCGGTCTTTGATCGCAAGCAGCAAAACCATGTTCAGCAGTTTGCGCACCGGGGCGCTGTCGGCCAGGGCCTCGACGCTGGTCAAGTCCATCGCCGCGGTCTTTTCCATCGCCTCGACGGCCGCGGCCAGCTCGGCGTCCTGCTCCATGTCGGCGATCAGGGTCTCGACGCTCTCGCCGCCCGCCGCATAGTAGCGCTCGAGCGCCTTGAGCATCTCCTTCTCGGTGCAAACCATCGCCTTGACGTTGTAGCCCAAGAAGCTGCGCAGCTCGTCGATGATCGAGAGCTTTTGCGGATCGCACATCGCGATCGTCAGCGTGTTGTCGGCGAAACTCAAGGGGATGATCCGATAGAGCTGCGCCATCGGCTCGGTAATCATCGTGAGCACTTCGGGCGGAATAACCGCCTCGTTGAGGCTCACCACGTGCATTCCCATCTGCTCGCCGAGCGCCTGCGCCAACTGGTCGTCGGTGATCAGTCCGAGCCCCATGGCGATCTGGCCGAACATCTCGCCGGGCCGCTGCCGCTGCTCCTCGAGCAGCATCTGCAACTGGTCTTCGTGCAGAAAGCCCAGGTCCACCAGAATCTGACCGATGCGTCGAATCGCCATGATCGTTGCGCTCCGCGGTCTGCGGCGCCGGAAATAACCGGCGTGCGGCCGCTATTCTTTCTGTCGCTGCTCCCGCTCGCCCCGCTCCGCGCGGTTTCGGGCTTCGTCGTCGTCTTCAAAAAGTCCGCGCTCCGCGCGGGCGATCCGATTGGCCAACTCTTCCGGCACGTGCGCCTTCATCAACACGTCGCGTTTCTCGACCAAGCCGTCCTTCCAAATCCGAAACAGGTGGTCGTCGAGCAACTGCATGCCCAGCTTGTAGCCGGTTTGAATCGCCGACGTGATGCGGAAGGTCTTATTTTCGCGAATCAGGTTGGCGATGGCCGGCGTCACCACCAGCATCTCGTAGGCCGCGACGCGGCCGCCGCCGATTCTCGGCAGCAACGTCTGCGACAGCACGCCGATGACAGCCACCGACAACTGGGTGCGAATTTGCTCCTGCTGGTTGGTCGGAAACACGTCGATAATGCGGTTGATCGTGCCTTGGGCGCCGGTGGTGTGCAGCGTGCCGAAAACGACGTGGCCGGTCTCGGCCGCCGTAATGGCCGCCTCGATCGTCTCGAGGTCGCGCATTTCGCCCACGAGGATCACGTCGGGGTCTTGCCGCAGACCGCGGCGAATCGCTTCGGCGAACGTGGGCACGTCCACAGCCAACTCGCGCTGGTTCACCAGACCCTTTTTGTGTTGGTGATAGAATTCGATCGGGTCTTCAACCGTGATGATGTGGTGGTCGAAGTTCTCGTTGATGTAGTCGATCATCGCCGCCAGCGTGGTGGTCTTGCCCGAGCCCGTCGGCCCCGTGACAAGAATCAGTCCACGCGGGCGGAGGCACAAGTCGGCCAGCACCGGCGGCGTGCCCAGTTCCTTGAAGTTCATCAACTTCAGCGGAATCTGCCGCAACACCAGCGCGACGTTGCCTCGCTGCTTGAATACCGAAACGCGGAACCGGGCCTTGTCGCCGAAGGCGAAGCCGAAGTCGGTGCCGCCGACCTCCTGCAATTCCTGCTGGCAGCGGTCGGGCGTGATGCTTTTCATCAAACCCACCGTGTCTTCCGGCTCGAGGGTTTTCGTTTCGAGCCGAACCAAGTGGCCGTCGATCCGAAGCACCGGAGGCTGGCCCACGGTGATGTGCAAGTCGCTGGCCTTGCGGCTAACGACGGTCTGCAACAGTTTGTCGATAAGGATAGTGGCCATTTGCCGCCGATTCCCCGCTAGAAATGTGCAACCCCTGGGTTGGGGAGAGAGTGCCCTTCTGCTCCGTTCCGAAAGCGCCGGGTTGCGAACCTATTATTCGCGGCCGACCATCGGCCGCCAAGTTTAATTGCTAAGAGCGCCTCTTCGTAAAACAAGCCGTTCGGACTAGTCGGCCTCGGAGCGTTTGGCGCTCCGGAACACTTCCTCCAACGTTGTGATGCCGCGCAACACCTTATCGATGCCGTCCCAGTACAGGGTCTTCATGCCTTCGGCGATGGCGGTCCGCCGGATTTGGTCGGTCGGAGCGGCGTTGAAGGTCAGTTCCCGAATTTTGGGCGACATGAGCATCAGCTCATAAATGCCCAAACGCCCGCGGAAACCGCCGCCCCCGCAATTGCCGCAGCCCCGGCCTTTCATAAAGGTGGCGTTGGCGGCCATTTCGGGCGTAATGCTCGCAGCCTCCAAAGCCGACTCCGACGGCGTGTACGGTTGTTTGCATTTTTGGCAAACCACGCGGACCAACCGCTGCGCCATGATGGCGACCACGCTGCTGGAGACCAAATAGGACGGGACACCCATGTCGATCAAACGTGTAATAGCACTGGGCGAATCGTTCGTATGTAGTGTACTGAAAACTAAGTGTCCAGTCAAAGATGCCTGTATTCCCATCTGGGCCGTTTCAAGGTCGCGCATCTCGCCCACCAAAATCACATTGGGCGCTTGTCGCAGCATGGCTCGAATCACCCGGGCAAAATCCAACCCAATGTCGTGCTTGATTTCGACCTGATTCACCCCCGGAAGGTAGTATTCCACCGGGTCTTCCGCCGTGATAATCTTGCGGTCCGGAGTGTTCAGTTCATTGAGCGCCGCATAGAGCGACGTGGTCTTGCCGGAGCCCGTCGGACCGGTCACCAGGATGATCCCGTTCGGCCGCTGGATCAAATTCCGCACCTTTTGGAAATCGGCGTCTGAAAAGCCCAGTTGGCGCAAACCGACTTTGATGCTTTCCTTGTCCAAAATACGCATCACGATCGACTGGCCGTGATTCGTCGGGATGACGCTCACCCGAAGGTCCAGTTCCTTGTCGCCGACGCTGATTTTGATGCGGCCGTCTTGGGTGCGGCGCCGTTCGGCAATGTCGAGCTTCGATAGAATCTTCACGCGCGAGAGAATCGCTCCGAGCAGCCGTTTGGGGGGGCTGTCTCGCTCGACCAGCACGCCGTCGATCCGGTAACGGACACGGATGCGGTCCTCGAAGGGTTCAATGTGGATGTCCGACGCCCGAAGCTGAACCGCCTCGGTGATAATCAACTGCACCAATCGGACGACCGGCGCGCTGCTCTCGTCGACCTCCTCTTCGCCGCCCTCGGTCTCGTGCAGGGTTTCGGTGAAGTCGATAGCCGTATCGGTGAACTCTTGGAGCATCGAGTCGGCGCTCTCGCCGACCGTCTGGCCGTAGTGGCGGTTGATCGCGTCGAGAATCGCGTCGCGCGGGGCCAAGGCAATTTCGATTTGGCGGTTCAGAATAAACCGAAGCTTATCGAAAGTCTCGTAATCCATCGGGTCGCTGACGATCACTGTCAGCGTGCCGTCGGACTCGGCCAGAGGAATTGCAATGTTCTCGCGGGCGACCGACTCGGGAACCAACTCGACGACCGAGGCGGGAATCGCGACCTCGTTGAGGTTGACGTAATCGAGGCCGTGCTGCTCGGCCATCGCCCGCATTACGTCTTCGCCGGTGGCGTAACCCAGCCGAATCAGGGCGTCGGCCACTTTCATGTCCGAGCCGCTGGCCATCTGTTGCGCTTCAGCAAGCTGTTCCGGGCTGATCACGCCTCGCCGGACGAGGATTTCTGTATAATCGCTCTTGCGTTTGGCCATCAACGACTCCAAAGGGGCGTTTCCGGCGGCAGTTTCCGCGCAGTCGCGCGTTCGTGCCCGCCACCCTTCAGGGCAGCGTTGCCAGACGCCTGTTCCGAATGGAAATCGGCAAAAACTCTTGCCTTTACCTAGACTAACGACCGAAGGGCCAAATGTCAACTTAGCGGGGGGGCAGGCACGCAATCAGCCCTACGGACGGGCATAAGCCCCCCCCTGCTGGCCCTCAAGGCCCGCGGTCGAGGGCCTTTTCGTAAATCCGATACGTCTTATAGCGCCGGGCCCCGACGGCTTGAATCGTCCGATTCACCGGGTCGTTGTCCTCGAGCGTCCAGCTCAGCTCCGCGCCGGTGTACCCAATGACATTCTTGCCGTAGTCGAGCGTGTTGAGGATCAACATTTCGGCGACGCCCCGGCGGCGATATTCCTTCAGCACGTCGAGCACCACCATCCG
>CAYMQL010000098.1:0-7890 GCA_964392255.1 uncultured Planctomycetaceae bacterium
CATGTCGGCCCGTTCCGATTCGCCGTGGACCAGCACGTCCAGATCGATCTCTTCGCGGACGCGCTCGGCCCGCTCGATCTCCTGGCGGGAGAACTCGGCGGATTGTTCGAGCGGCCACTCGCCTTGGTGGTCGGCGGCCCGGGCCTTGCGCAGCTCGGGGGTCTGCGGAAACGAGCCGATCGTGGTGGTGGGCAGCAGGGGCAGCGACAGACGGCGGCGCTGCACCTCGCGGCGCTCGGCGTAAGGATGCCGGCGGCGGAGCATGTCGGGATTGATTGCGGCCAATCGCCGCCGCACGGCCGCGTTGCGAAGCCGCGGCGACTTGGCGCGGCTTTCCACCGTCGCCCGATGGATCGTCAGTTCATCCACGACCGCCGCACGACCTTCGCGAACCGCGCGGGCGAGAATCATCACTTCTTCGAGCTTCTGCTTCGCAAAGGCCATCCAGCCTTTCAGCTCGGCGTCGAGTTTCGTTTCATGGTCCAGGTCGATCGGACAGTGCAGAAGCGAGCAGGACGGGGCGACCATGATCCGATCGGGGCCGAGCTTGGCCGCGGCTTTCTCCAGCAGTTGCAGCGAACGGTCGAGATCGGCCCGCCACACGTTGCGGCCGTCGACCGCGCCCAGCGAAAGCGTCAAGCCCTGCGGGGCCAAGTCTAACGCGCGTTTCAGTTGATCGGGGGCGCGAATCAGGTCGAGGTGCAGCGCCGCCACCGGCAGCCGAAGCGCCGCCGGCAGATTTTCGCCGAGATCGCCGAAATACGTGGCCAAACAGATGCGAATTTGATCAGATGCCGCGCTCAAACGGGCGCACGACGACTCCATTGCCGCCATCGCCTCGCCGGGCAAGTCGCGGGCAAGCACAGGCTCGTCCACTTGCACCCAATCGGCTCCGGCGTGGGCCAGCCGCCAAAACACCTCTTCGTAAATCGGCAGCAGTTCGTCCAACAGTTTCAAGGGGTTGTGCCCGGCCGCTTTGCACTTGCTCAACAGCAAGAAGGAGACGGGGCCCAACAACACCGGCCGGGTATGAATGCCCAACGCCAACGCCTCTTGGAAATGGTCGATCGGCTTCGTCGAGGCGAGCTTGAACTTCATGCCCGGCTCCAGTTCGGGCACGATGTAATGGTAGTTCGTATCGAACCACTTGGTCATGCCCAAGGGCGGCGTGTCTTCCATGCCCTTGGCCAAGGCGAAATACGTAGGCAAGTCGATTTCGAGGCCCGACCAACCAAACCGTTTCGGCACAGCCCCCAACATGGCCGCCGTGTCGAGTACATGGTCGTAGAGCGAAAAATCGTTCGACGGGACGTGATCGATGCCCAGCGAACATTGCAATTGCCAATGCCGGGCGCGGATTTCGGCGGCCGCGCTCTGCAATTCATCCGGATCGAGATTTCCGGTCCAGTATTCCTCGACCGCGCGCTTCAGCTCCCGTCGGGCGCCGATGCGCGGAAAGCCGAGGTTGGCGGCAATAGTCATGCTTGCGTCCTGCGGAGTGCTTCCAGGCGGAACAACCGGAATGCTACGCTTGAGGGGGCGAGTCTGTCAAGGCAAGCCGCCGATCAGCCCCATGCCCTCCGCCGGCCGCTTCCTAATCCGGAAGCTTGGCTTGCAGATTTTCGAACTGCTCGGGGCGGGCGCGCTCGCGGCGGTGGCTGGAACGGCAGATCAGCAGCATTCCCAACCCAACGCAAAGAAGCACGATCGCATAGGAAGGCACGTAGGTGCCGCTGCCCTCGGTCCCGGTTGTGTCCTGGGCGAAAGCGGTCGCATGGACGGCCGACCAGCCGGCGACGGTAAGGAGAGCAAGTTTTCCGTTCCGGCAGATCCGTTTCAGACCGCACATCGCAGGGCTCCTCGTCGTGTTGGGCAACGTACTCATTATAATCCAACGGTCGAGCTTGCACCACGGCCGCGCAAATGGGTTTTCAAGGGGGGGCAGTCCCCTGATGGGGGAAGGCTCATTCGTTGCGCAAACGGCTATAGCGGTAGCCGTAGATGGCGTAGCACACAATGCCCACCAGCAGCCACAAGCCGAAGCGGATCCAGGCCGAATTAGGCAAACCGCGTGCGAGCCAAAGGCAGGAAAATACGCCCATCAAGGGCACCCAAGGCACCAGCGGGGTTTTGAATCCGCGCACTCGGTTTGGCTCGCGCCAGCGCAGAACAATCACTCCGATGCAGACGATGATGAACGCCGAGAGCGTGCCGATGTTGCACAGGTCGACCATTTCGTCCAGACTGGCCACGGCCGATCCGACGGCGACGAACACGCCCGTGGCGATGGTGCCTATGTGGGGCGTTCGGAACCGTGGGTGGGTCATGGCGAAAGCCCGCGGCAGCAGGCCGTCGCGGGCCATGCAGAACAGGATGCGCGGCTGCCCCAGTTGGTACACCAATAGCACTGCGGTGCAGGCCACGACCGCGCCGAAGGCCAAGAGGCCGGATGCCCAATTCTGGTTGGCGATCCGCATGGCCAGCGCCAGCGGCTCGGCCGTATTCAAGTTCTGCCAGGGAACCATGCCCGTCAGAACCGCGGCCACGGCGACATAAATGGCCGTGCAAATCCCCAGCGAAGCAAGGATGCCGATGGGCAAATCGCGCCGCGGATTGCGGCATTCTTCGGCGGTGGTCGAGATGGCGTCGAAACCGATAAAAGCAAAAAACGCGACGGCCGCCCCCGACTGGATGCCTGCCCAACCGTTGGGGGCGAAAGGATGCCAGTTCTCGGGTTTCACGTAGAAACAGCCCACCGCAATGAAAAACACCAGCACCAACAGCTTGATTGCAACCATCAATGCGTTGAACCAGGCGCTTTCCTTTACGCCCACCACCAGCAACGCGGTCAGGGCCGTGACAATAAACACCGCGGGCAGGTTGAAGACGATGGGAAATCCGAACAAGTGCGGGGCCGCGTCGAGAATTTCCGGCGTGTGAATCGCGGTTCGCAGATCCGAGGCGAGCCATCTGGGAAACTCCCAGCCCAGGCCGCGAACCAACTCGCAAAAGTACCCCGACCAGGACACCGCCACGGCGATGTTTCCAACGGCGTACTCTAGGATGAGGTCCCAACCGATGATCCAGGCGAGAATTTCGCCCAGCGTGGCATAAGCATAGGTGTAGGCGCTGCCGGAGATGGGCGCCAAGGAAGTCAACTCCGCATAGCAAAGCGCAGTGAACGCGCAGGCCATGCCCGTCAGTAAGAAGGAAACGATTAGCGCGGGCCCTGCGCCTGGCCGGGCGGCGTCGCCGGCGGCCGCGGTTCCGACGGTGGCGAAGATGCCCGCCCCAACGATTGCCCCGACCCCCAGCATCGTCAGGTCGATCGGTCCCAAGACCTTTTTCAGAGGGTGGTGGTCCTCGTCCGGTTCGGCCAACACCGACTCAATGCTCTTGATCTGAAACAGACGACGAATCCACATGGCAGGCGGTTTTCTGGGCGGGGGCCGCAATATCTGGGGAAGTTTGGCTCGGTGGAGTTTTTCGTTTTGGGGACTGGCTCATTTTTCCGCCCTTTCAAGGGCGAAAAATGTGCCTGTCCCCTTCGCCGCAAAAGGAGGCAATTTTCAGGCCAACACTTCTTTGTTCGCGCCGCCGGGCGTCTCGCGAACGTAACGCGGCACAGCGTAGCCCGGCAATCGGGCGCGAAGGGCCGCCAAGAGAGCAACACCGGTCGAGGCCGGCGTCTCAAAATGGGCCGCTCCCGCGACAGGGTCCAACTGGTGTAGATAATAAGGTACGACGCGATGGTTGACTAGACGCTCGAACAACTCGGCCAGCACCTCCACGCGATCGTTGACGCCCCGCAGCAGCACCGACTGGCTTAATACAGGGATGCCCGCGTCGATCAGCCGCCCCAAAGCGTCGGCGACCGAGTGGTCGAGCTCGCCGGGATGGTTGACGTGGATGACCACAAAGGCGGGCAGCCCCCCACCTCGCAGGCAGGAGATCAGTTCGTCGTTCACTCGCCAGGGGATCATCACCGGCAGCCGGGTATGAATTCGGAGCCGGCGGAGATGCGGAATTGCCGCCAGTTGCCCGATAAGCTGGTCCAACTCCCCATCGGGCAGCATCAGCGGGTCGCCGCCGCTCAGGACGACCTCGCTCAGGGACCGATCGGCCGCGATTTCACGCACGGCGGGCTCCCAGCCGCTCCGGTCGGGACCCGCTTTGCTATAGGGAAAGTGCCGCCGAAAGCAAAATCGGCAATGGACGGCGCACTTTCCAGTTGTTACCATCAAGGATCGGCCTTGGTACTTTTGCAGCAGGCCGGGCCCGCACCGGGCGCCGGCCTCGCCGAGCGGATCGCGGCCGTAGCCGGGCGTTGCCGCCAACTCGGCCGCCTGCGGCAGAACTTGCCGCAGCAGCGGGTCGGTCGGATCGCCGCGTTGGATTCGGGCCAGATACGGCCGCGGAACCAAGAGCGGAAATTGGCCGGCCGCCTGTTCGGCCTCCGCCGCCAATGCCGGGCCCAGGCCCAGCAGCGAGCAGAGTTCGGCAGGGCTGCGGACCGATCCGGCCAGCGCGGTTTGCCAATCCGCTCCGGCCGACGCCGTACAAGAGTTGTGTATTCCGATTGTCATTGCGTGCGATTCTATCACAACCGAGTTTCCACAGAAAGCAAAACCGAGAGAGAACCGTCGTGGCCAGCTACAACACCAGCGATTTTCGCAAGGGCCTGAAGGTCCAGTTGGAAGGCGATCCGTACATCATGATCGAGTGCAACTTCGTGAAGCCGGGCAAGGGCCAGGCGCTTTACAAGTGCAAGTTGCGCAACCTGCTTCGCGGCACCGTGCTCGACCGCACCTATAAGAGCGGCGATTCGCTCGACGCCGCCGAGATCGAGGAAATCCAGGCCCAGTTCCTCTACCGCCAGCAGGACCATTTCGTTTTCATGGACAACGAGTCCTACGAACAATACGAACTGACCGCCGAGCAGGTCGACGACGCCTGGAAGTATCTCAAGGAAGGCATGTTGTGCAGCATCGTGTTGCACAACAACCAGCCGATCAGCATGACGCCGCCGAACCACGTCGTGCTGCGAGTCGAATACTGCGAACCGGGCGTCAAGGGCAACACCGCCACCAACGTCACCAAGCCCTGCAAGGTCGACACGGGGGCCGAGTTCCCCTGCCCAGCCTTCGTCAACATCGGCGACCTGATTAAAATCGACACCCGCACAGGTGAATATCTGGAGCGGGTCAAAGAATAGCAGCATAATTTTATCTCTCTTGTCTTATCGGGAGGCTCGCGCACATGATCGGCCAGACGTTCGCGTTGGCGGTGCAAAACCACGAGGCGGGCCGGCTGCCCGCGGCAAAAGAACTCTACCGGCAGGTGCTCGAACTCAATCCGCAACACGCCGACGCCCTGCATCTTCTCGGCGTCGTTGCGGCCCAGGAAGGCGATCATGCCGGCGGCGCCGAGTACATCGCCCGGGCCATCGAGCTGAGCCCAAATCAGGGCGACTACCACCTGAATCTGGGCGAAGCCTATCGCGCTCTGAAAAAGCTGCCCGACGCCATTGCGTCCTGCCGCCGGGCTGTCGAGCTGATGCCCAACGACGCCGCGGCCCACTGCAATCTCGGCATCGCGCTGCGGGACAACGAACAGTTCGAAGAGGCCGCTGCGTGTTTCCGCCGGGCGATGGAGCTGAATCCGCGCATGGCCGAGGCCCAAGTTCATCTCGCCTCCGTCCTGCAAACGCTCGGGCGATTCGAAGATGCTTTCGTGTGCTACCAGCGGGCCTTGGACTTGGAGTCCAGCTCCGCGGAGACCTGCCATCAGGTCGGCGACGGCCTAAAGAGAATGGGCCAACTCGAAAGCGCCATGACTTGTTTCCAGCGGGCCGCGCAGCTCAAGCCCGATCGCTGGGAGTTTCACAATAGCTTGGGCTGCGCGCAGCGAGACAAACACCAACTCGACGAAGCGCTGGCTTCTTTTCAGCGGGCCCTCGAAGCGAAGCCCGACTGCGCCGAAGCCTATGGCAACATGGCGACCCTCTTGCACGACACGCATCGCTCGACCGAGGCCATCGAAGCCTTCGAGCGATCGATCGAGCTGAATCCCGAACTCGACATGGCCTACAACGGATTGGGCTGCGTCTTGAAGGATCGCGGCTTGCTTTCGGAGGCGGCGGATTGCTTTCGCAAGGCGCTCGACAAGGCGCCGGACCGGCCGGACCTGTGGAGCAATACGTTGTTCTGCATGCACTATCAGAGCGACCAGACGCCTCAAAAATTGCTCGAGGCCCATCGGGAGTACGATCGGCTGTTGGCCGAGCCGCTCCGCAGCAAACAGCGGCCGCACGAGAACACCCGCGATCCGGAACGCCGGCTCCGGCTGGGATTTCTTTCGCCCGACTTCCATCAGCATCCGGTGACTTCGTTCATCGTTCGCATTTTGGAAAATCTCGACCGCAACCAGTGCGATATCGCCTGTTACAGCAATTACCGCATGGGCGACAAGTTTACCGCGCGGCTTCGCAACGCGGCCTTCACATGGCGAGGCGTGCTCGGATATTCCGACGCGCTGCTGGCCGATCAGATTCGCCGCGACGGCATCGACATCCTGTTCGATCTCACGGGCCACACCGGCGGGAACCGGCTGCTGGTGTTTGCCTATAAGCCGGCGCCGATTCAGATTTCGTGGATCGGCTATGAAGGCACGACCGGCCTGTCGGCGATGGACTACCTGTTGGCCGATCGCTATGTGTTGCCCGAGGGCGAGGAATCGCACTACAGTGAGAAAGTGATCCGAATGCCCGAGGGATACGTCTGCTACGATCCGCCCGAGGTGGCCCCAGAGGTCGTGCCGCTGCCCGCGTTGGAGAAGGGCTATGTCACGTTCGGCAGCTTCAACAATCTGGTGAAAATCACGCCGGAGGTCATCGCCGTTTGGGCGGAGATACTCCGCGCCGTGCCCGGCTCGCGACTGATGCTGAAATACCGCGGATTCGGCGAAGAGGACGTCCGGCGTAGATATCTCGATCTGTTCGCCGCCGAGGGAATCGAGCCGGAACGCTTGGAATTGCGTCGCGAGTCGGCCTACGCGGATCATCTGGCGGCCTACGGACAGGTCGACATTGGGCTGGACACGTTCCCCTTCTCCGGCAGCGCGACCACGTGCGACGCGCTTTGGATGGGCGTGCCGGTGGTCACATGGCCCGGCCAGACGTTCGCCAGCCGGCATACGCTGAGCCACTTGTCGAATCTCGGGCTGCCCGAGTTGGTTGCCAATAGCCGCGAAGAATACGTTGCCAAGGCGGTTGCGCTGGCTGGCGATCTGCCGCGGCTGGCTGCGTTGCGGTCGGGAATGCGCGATCGGATGTTGGCCGCGCCCTTGTGCGACGGCCGGCGGTTCGCGGCGAATTTCCAACCGCTGCTCCGCGGCCTGTGGCGACAATGGTGCCAACAGCCGGCGGAAGACGCGGATTCTGGTCCGTCGTAGAATGCCTGCCGACTTGCCGCTGCCATGTGCCACGCCGCCGACAAAAATGATTTCCGGCCCACCGCCAGTTGGGAAAATCTGCGGTTGCGGGCCGAAATGCTGCGCCGGCTGCGGGAGTTTTTCGACGCGCGCGGATTTCTCGAAGTCGAGACCCCGATTCTTTCGGCCGATACGGTCGTCGACCGGCATTTGGATCCGTTTTGGACGGGTTTAGCGGCCGACGGCACGTCGGCCAGCGAGCCAACCGGGGCCGACGTGCCGTCGGCCGCTAAACGTGATTCTTCGGGCGCTCGGCGCGTGTATCTCCAAACTTCGCCCGAGTTCCACATGAAGCGGATGCTGGCCGCCGGGGCGACGGCGATTTATCAAGTCGCCCGCGTTTTTCGTCGGGACGAGCTTGGCCCGCTGCATAATCCCGAGTTCACAATGGTCGAGTGG
>CAYMQL010000099.1:0-7884 GCA_964392255.1 uncultured Planctomycetaceae bacterium
CGCAACGCTCGACGCCCAAACGATGATCGACGGCGGCTGGCTGCTGCCAATGGGCCAGGAAGAAGCGACGCGCGAGCTTGCGGCGGCGTACGCCGCATTGCCGGCCGTCCGCTTTCGACCGGTGGATCGTTCGGCGCCGACCGAGCCCAACCCGTCGGTCGTATTTCGCACGGGCGAACACGACGGCCGCACTTATCTGTACGCCGTCAACGACGCTCCGTTTCCGATCACGGCGCGGCTTCGCGTGAAATCCGGCCCGCAGTGCCGCATCGAAGAGTTGACCGGTCTGCGAAAGATTGAGCCGCTCCAGCCGGCCGATGCCGAGGGCGCGCTCTGGGAAACGCATCTCGAGCCGTTCGACTTGGTGGCCGTGCGGTTTTCGGAATCTGAGGTGCAATTTTCCCAGCCGCAAATCACCTGGCCCGACGCGGTGGAAGTCGCGTTAAGCTCGCAGATACGCAAGCTTGGCGCTCGAGCCGCGGCGCTGCGAAGTCCGCCGCGCGTCGATGTCCTGTCGAACTCGGGTTTCGAAATGTCGCCTCAGCCCGAGGCTCCGATTCCCGATTGGGCCGTCACCGCGCACAGCGGCACTCGCATCCAACTCGACGCATC
The DNA here is from genome assembly GCA_964392255.1 of uncultured Planctomycetaceae bacterium. Classification (GTDB taxonomy): domain Bacteria; phylum Planctomycetota; class Planctomycetia; order Pirellulales; family Thermoguttaceae; genus CAYMQL01. Next base: position 613 of record CAYMQL010000099.1, read on the forward strand.
GCAGCCCCAAGACGGCCGGCAAGCCGTTCATATTGTTAGCGCGGGCCCGGTCGCGTGCCTTGTGAGTCGGCCGTTTGCGCCGCCCGCAACCGGCCGGCTCTCGATGGCCGTCTGGCTTCGCGCGGCCGATCTCGGAAGCCAACCGCCGCTGCGATTGGCCATCGAGGGCAAGCTGAACGGCCGCGACTATTATCGTTTTGCGCCGGTCGGATTAGCGCCCGATCCCAGCCAGCCGACGGCGCCGATCCAAACGCAATGGGGGCAGTACGTGTTCCAAGTCGACGATCTGCCCCTGGAAGGGCTCAGTTCGCTCCGCGCAAGGTTCGATTTGATGGGCGTCGGCGAAGTGTGGATCGACAACGTGCAAATCTACAACCTCGCCTTCAGCAAATCCGAACTGGTCGAGCTATCGAAGCTCATCACGCTGGCCGACGTGCAACTGAAAAACGGCCAGCTTGGCGATTGCGCTCGGCTGTTGGAAAGTTACTGGCCGCGGTTCCTGGAAGAGAACGTAGCGATGCCGGCGGGCACTGCCGCCTTAGAGACCGCGGCGGCCAAGCCGGACGCGCCGCAGCCGCCCGAAGAAAAACCCGTCGAACGAAGCGGATTTTTGAACCGCGTCAAAGACCTTGTGCCCGAATCGCTGCGATTCTGAAAACCAGCGGATCACAATTGCCACGGGCCGGGGACCGGCTCATCGCCGCGGGCAAAGTAGATACGCGCCCGTCCGGCTCGATCGATCGTACTGGAATTCCTTCACGGCATATCCTTCGGCAGCGATTCGTCGGAACTGGTCGCGGGTTATTTTGCGCCACCGCAACGCCTCTTCGAGCGACCGCCGCTTGATCGCCCGAAAATCGCCGGGTATCTCGATGCGGAGGCATTCGTTCGGAACGTTTTCGGCTTGCGGCGTGCGTTCCGAAGCGTCGAAGAGCCACTCCACCTTGAAACGATCGCCCGGAATGCCCGTCTCGATGCGCGACGGGGCAAACCGATAGTAATCTTCCTCGTATGTTTGAACCTGCGCCCCTATCTTATTGATGTAAAGATTCGCGTTTGCGGCTTCCAGGGGGTCGAAGGTCCAAAGCGCGCGGCGGATGCCGCGTTCGCGGGCTAAGGCGGCCAAGCGTTCCATGAGTCGCCGCCCGATGCCGCGCCCCTGAAAATCAGACAACACGCCGAGCAGGTCCATCCAGACGGCGTCCGCGGCGGCCGTCGGCGTACAGAACAGAAAACCGACCAATCGCGAGGCTTCCCATGCTCCCAGCAGGATTCCCCACCGCATTTTTTGGTCGCAATAGACGCGCATCAGGTTGGGCGAGACGACGTCGAGATCGGCCATGCCCCAGATGGTTCGCTGCAACTCGGCGACGGCGTCGAAGTGCTCGAATTCGGTCAGTTCGGTGATTTGCATCTCATCCTTTCTTCTCTTCCTTATCCGCGTAGAATCGCGACAGGTTGATTCCGCCGCGAATCTCCTCTTCGAGCAGCTTGATGCGCGTGTCGAGGCGCTCGACGTGGCGTTGCAGGGCGGGCAGCAGGAATCGCTGGGTGTCCTCGGGCCGAGGCCGAGGCACGCTGGGGTAGCCCAAGTGCCGCTGCAACGCCGAAAACAGATACAGCGGGTCTTTCCGTCGATTGGCCAGCGCGATCCGCCCTTCTTTTTCGCCGAAAAGGATCGGCTTCTCGGCCTTTTTTCGCGTCTTGCGATACAATTCGCTCCGAACGTAAATCATATCGGCGAAGTCGATCAGTCCGATCTGCCGGCGGACGGTGAGAATCCACTCGGACCAGTCGGCGTCGAACACGGGATCGCCGGCCATCGCTTCGAGCCCGCGGTCGTAACCCAAGCGGTTGCGGCAAAGGGTCTCGAACTGATACAGAAAAATACCCTGGGGCGAAGCTCCCCGCGCGCGATATTCCACCTCGCGCTGCAGAATCTCCAGCGCGATGCGAAAGTCGAATCGTCCTTCGGCCCTTTCCGCTTCGCCGATCACGTAGGTCTGAAAGGGCGCGAAGTAATGGGGTAGCCGGGCCATGGCCGTGGCAAATCCCCCGGTCAACCGCAGCTCGCCCGCCATGAAATCGAGGGCATACGGCAGCATCGTCGTCGCCAGCACCTCCTGGCGAACGGCGTCCAGCAGGTCTTGGGTCGACATATCCTGCTGCATCCGCTCGCGAAGCGTCTGAAAAAAGTACGCCTGCTCGACGTATTCCTCGCGATCCAACGGCATTGTGGCCGTACTCCGGGAGAATTATTGATCGGGGATTGGAGATTGATGATGGATGAACTACAATCCTCTATCTGCAATCACTTTACCTTCATTATCCTCCGCATTGTAGCCTTTGATGGCATCCTCCGTGAATCCCCCCGACGATACTCTTTCGGCCGCGCTGGCCCGACACGCGATCGAATTGCCGCCGCCGCAAATCGAGCGGCTGAGCCGTTATTGCGAGTTGCTCTGGGACTGGAACGCGAAGATCAATCTGACGCGGCACACCGACTACGAGAAGTTCGTCGCCCGCGACCTGATCGACAGCCAGGTTTTCGCCCGGTTTCTTGAACCCAACGAAAGCATTCTCGACGTGGGCAGCGGCGGCGGCGTGCCGGGCGTCGTGCTGGCCATTCTGCGCGACGACCTGAAGGTCGCGCTTTCCGAATCGGTGGGCAAAAAGGCCCGCGTGCTGGCTGAAATCGTCGCCCAGCTCGGCCTGGCTGCGCCCGTGTTCAACGCGCGGGCCGAAGAGCTTTTGGCCGATCACCGTTTCGACACGCTTGTGATTCGGGCGGTGGCGCCGCTGAAAAAACTTTTGCAGTGGTTTCGGCCCCACTGGGACAGGTTTGGGCGGCTGCTGATTCTCAAGGGGCCGTCGTGGCTTGAAGAACGCGGCGAAGCCCGACATTACGGCCTGTTGCACGGCTTGGCTCTGCGCAAACTCGCCTCGTATCCGCTTCCAGGCACAGAATCGGAAAGCGTCTTGCTGCAAATCCGCCGAAAGACCTGACGTTGCGGCTGTCGCCGATTACTTCCGCTTGCGCCAAGCCAATACTGTCGCGCCGATCAAGCCCGTGGCCAGCAACATGATCGAACTCGGCTCGGGCACGGGAAAGCCGGTGAACGTTGAGCCTTCGGAGACGGCGATTACCGTTGCGCGGACTTTCAGAGGAAGCCACTTGTCGCGCTGTTCCCAATAAGCCCAGGACTGCGAATTGCTCGACCAACCCTTTGGCGCCAATAGCACGCCGGAGGTCGCCCACAACGGGATGCCCCACCGCACGAAATTATCTTCTTTCGAAAAATCGACGCCGCCGTTGGCGTGCTTCCACCAAACCGACGGGGCGGAGGCCCAGGTGGCCACACTTCCGGCGCCTTCGATTTTGGCTCGAGCGTACGAGGCGGTTTCCGTGCCGTTGACGCCCCAGAAGCAGAACGACAAATAGAGCGGAGTATCGGTGGGTTGCTCCAAGACTTCGATGCGGAAATGGATGTTTCCCTTATAGAAATTGTCGGGCGACATCCAGTTCGACGGCCCTTTATCGGTGTCGTACCAGAATTTGAAGCCATTGTTGCTGCTTGTGAACGTCACGATTTCGTCGATCAACGTGAATTGCGCCGCCTCGGCCGAACGAAGGCAGCCTAAACCGATCGCCAACACAAACATCACTGAGCATGTCAGTTTTCGCATGATTTGTCTCCCGTTTGTCTCCCAAAGTTAGTGCGTCACATTCGATGAATGCCGCACACCCACGCTCTACTATCGCTTGCGCCACAGATAAACAAACGCGCCGATCAGTCCGGTAGCCAGCAGGGCCAGTGAACTCGGTTCCGGAACCGGAAAGCCCGTAAACGTGGCCCCTTCCGAAACGGCGATTACCGTAACGTGGACCTTCAACGGGAGCCACTTGGTGCGTTCGGCCCAATATTCCCATGACTTTGCCTTGTCGGACCAACCCTTGGGCGCGATCAAGGTATTTCCGGAATCGGGCCCCCACATCGGAATGCCCCATCGCCAGAAGCTGTCTCGATTGGTGAAATCCACCGCGCCGTTCGGATGATTCCACCAATCTGTTGGACTCGTGGTCAAATACACCACGCTGCCGGGGCCGCCAAAAGCGGCCGAAGTAGGCGAGGCCGATTCCGTGTACTTATTGCTGGGCTGTCCAGGCTTGGGGTCGCCCCAGATGCAGAACGACAACCGGAAGGGCGAATCCGTGGGCTGCTCGACAACCTCAAAGCGGCAGTAGAATTGCCCTCGATAATAGTTGTCGGGCGAAACCCAGTTCGCGGGGCCCTCGTCGGGGTCGAACCAGAATTTGAAACCATTGTCGCTGCTCGTGAACGTGACGACCTCGTCGATCACGGTGAACTGCCCGGCGTCTGCAGAACGCGCGCCGCTTGAGCAGATTGCCAACAACAACACTCCCCACAGCCAAAAAATTTGGCTGCTGCCTTGTTTTGTTCCCACGTTGCTGTCCTTTGGTGTCGCTGCCTCTAAAAAAAGACGAGGCAAAACAACCGCTAAATACCTTGTATCTCCCACTCCACCACCACCCCCCAATCTAGTCATTGATTACAAAGGTGTCAAGCAAATTGCGAGAATTGTACGGTCACCCCCTCTGTTGAGTTGCGCTTATTCGACGAATTACTCCGGGGACGAGTTGCAGGACCTTCCGAATGGCCTCTCGCCGCATGGACGGTGTAGTGGTAGATTGACACCTTGCGGCGTACCTTGCGCCGCGCATTTTTCACGGGGTTTTCGCATGGGCTTTCCCACCACGCGGTTGCGGCGGCTTCGCTACCATCCGGCGGTTCGCGAGTTGGTCCGCGAGACCCGGCTTTCGCCGGCCAATCTGATTTTGCCCCTGTTCGTGCGCACCGGCGAAAACCGGCGTGAGCCGATTGCGGCCATGCCCGGCCAGTTTCAGCTCTCGCCCGATCTGCTGGCCGATGAGATCGGGCAAGCGGTCGAGCTGGGGCTCGGCGGCGTGATTCTCTTTGGCATCCCCGCCCACAAAGACGCCGAGGGCAGCGACGCCCTGAGCGAATCGGGCATTATCGCCCAGGCGATTCGGGCGGCCCGGCCCGCGGCACGCGATTTTCTGCTCGTTACCGATGTGTGCTGTTGCGAGTACACCGATCACGGCCACTGCGGCGCGATTGGCCGTTCGACCGGCCGGCTCGACGTTGAAAACGACGCCACGCTGGAGCTTCTGGCACGGCAGGCGGTGGTTCACGCACGGGCCGGAGCCGACATGGTCGCGCCCAGCGGCATGATCGACGGCATGGTCGGCGCGATCCGCGCGGCATTAGACACCGCCGGGTTCAGCCATGTGCCGATCCTGAGCTACGCGGCCAAATATGCCAGCGCGTTTTACGGACCGTTTCGCGAGGCGGCCCAGAGCGCGCCGCAGTTCGGCGACCGACGCGGCTATCAGATGGACCCTGCGGCGGCGGCGGGCCAGGCGATGCGCGAAATCGAACTCGACCTGGCCGAAGGCGCCGACATCGTCATGGTCAAGCCGGCTCTGGCCTATCTCGACGTGATTCGGCAAGCCCGCGAGCGTTTTCCCGGCGTGCCGCTGGCCGCCTACAACGTTTCGGGCGAATACAGCATGGTCAAGGCCGCGGCTCAAAACGGCTGGCTCGACGAGAAGGCGGCGGCGCTGGAGTGTCTGACGGCCATTCGCCGCGCCGGCGCAGGCATCATTCTGACTTACTGGGCCAAAGACGCCGCCCGCTGGCTCGCGTAGCGAAAATCAGCTAGACCGCGCTCTTTCACCACCCGAGCGTAACGCCGGCGAACGGGCCGTGATAAAGCGTCCCGGCGCTGTGGTTCAACTGAGCGGGACCTTGCGTCAGGATGTCGATGTCGGTGTTCAGATTGTCCGGGGCAAGGGCCTGATTCGTTAGCCAAAGGGCCTGATAGCCCAGCCGCGTGCTGAAATGCGGCGACCAGCGATAGACGAACGCCAGATTCAAGTCGCCGGCGAAGGCCGTGTGGTCGCCCTGGCATGTGCCCGCATAATCGTGAACCACGCCGGCATCGACGTTGTGATAGGCGGTCGATTGTCTGGCGCGGTTGTTCAACACGGCCGCCTTCATCTCGAAGTTGACCCACCAGCGATTTTCGCAGTAGAACTCGAACAGGGCCCCGATTTGCGGGCCGATCATGTCGTTGGTCGTTCGGACGTGGATGTTGTTCGTCGCCCCGCTCGGAGCGATCGTGCCGCCCGAGTTTACGTCGGACTCGGTCAGGTAATTAAAATCCTCGGGCAGACCGATATAGCGAACGCCGAACAGGATCGACGCCGAAAGCCGCTCGGGCTGCAGCGGCATCTTGCGGCGAACGTTCAACTCGATGCTCTGGAGCGACGAAGTGTAGCGTATCTGGGCCAGATTGTTGTAATCGAGGCCCAAGACCGGATCGATCCCGAAATAGCCGAACGGCGACAGCAGAATTCCCTCGCCGCCGAACTCGTTGGGCGTGTTGTTGCGCACGGCCGCCATGTTTTCGGATTGCGAGACGCCTTGATACACGCCCTCGATCTGAAAACATTCGCCAATCGAGCAGCCGACCACGCCGCGGCCCATCGCCGCGAAGTCATAGTTGAAATTGCTTGTTGAAAGCGCGATGTTGACCGGCACGAGGCTGCCGTCTAATAGGACCGGAATCGCCGCCATGTCGACGCTTCGCACCGGGCGGCGACAAATTGCCCCGCCCTCGGCCACCGCGTACAACCACGGGCGCGGCGGAACCAGATAGAACTCGTCCTTGCTCGGGCAGCAGGTTTGAAGCGGGTCGCACGGCTGGATATCGCGGCACGGCGGGGGCCAGCAGTCGGATGGGATCGCCAAGTCGGGTTGCGGCACGCCGCCGCATTGTCGGCAATCGGGCGACGTCAGGCAGCGCTCGCAATACGGCGGGCCGGACGTCGTCAGACAGGGACAGGGCTGCGGAACAAGCTGCCCCTCGTCGGAATTTGCCGCGCCGGCCAGTGCGATCGACACCGCCAAACATCCCAACACCAGCATTCCCAGTCTGCGAAAACCACCCATAGCGCCAATTCCAAGCAGGTTTATGCCAAGACAGTATGGAGCCGGTCCAGGCTGTCCTGGCGGCTCTCTCTAGGCAGAATCGGCTATCTGGGCCGCTATCATCAGAGTATTCACTACGATCCGCATTCTCGGAATTTCCAGGCGGGGGGTGTGCTTATCTGGTAGGGTGCGTGCTTGCACCACTGCTGTAAACATCATTGCCGTTTATGGACGG
>CAYMQL010000100.1:0-7872 GCA_964392255.1 uncultured Planctomycetaceae bacterium
TGCCAGTGCCCAGTTATTGTGGATGGTCATACAAAGCACTGGCATAGCCAGTGGCACTCAATTCCAAAATCAAAGATTGACAAAGCACTAGGGCCTCGCTAACACACGCATGTTTTCATACAGGAATTCCGGGGCGAGATCGGCGACGTTTTCCCAAACCACGGGTTCATCTCGGGATCCACCCTGAACCTTTTAAACAACTCTACATCCTGCAAGGGCGCAAAGACTTCGCCTTGCAGTTCGTTGGTCAGGTCGATCTCGCCCTCAACGCCGTCGTTAAATCGCAGCCAGAGCACATAGCCGTGAAGGTGTCTTGCTTCTTTAACATGCAGAAACATCATAACCTCACTCTAAAGGCGGAATCTGCCGCAAAGAGCTGTTCCTCAGTATCCCCCAATTTGGCGTGTCTTGTCAAGCGTTCCCGCAGAATCAGCGTATCGCCTCAATCAGCCGCTCGATGTCCTCTGCGTTGTTGTACGCATGGGGACTGATGCGCAGGCGGCCGCCGCGGCAGCTTAACAACACCTTCCGCTCGACGCACCTGTCGCGCAGGGCGTGCGGATCGCGGCCCGGAAGCTCGAAACTCACGATCCCGCTTCGATGTTCCGCCGAGCGATCGCTGCGGATCACGGCCCCAACCTCGGCCAGGCGGCGGCAGGCCAGATCGGTCAACTCGAACACGCGCCGCGAAATCGCTTCGGTGCCGAACCGGCCGAGCAGCTCGACGCTGGCCGCCAGCGCCAATAGCCCGGCAATGTTCTGCGATCCGCCCTCGTATCGGGCCGCCGTGTCTTTGAGGATCAGTTCGATATGGCTGAAGTCGTGCTCGTTTCGGACGCTGTTCCAGCCGACGCCCATCGGGCGAAGCAGGTTCAAATGCTCGCGTCGGGCGAAGAAGACGCCGGCCCCTTCGGGTCCTAAAAGCCACTTGTGGCCGTCGGCCGCAAGAAAATCGATCGGCGTGTTGCGGACGCTAATCGGAAATACGCCCAGCCCTTGAATCGCATCCAAAAACAGCAGCGCCCCGCGGCTGTGGACCATTTCCGCCAAGCGGTCCAAATCCTGCCGCCAGCCGCTGGCAAAAGACACCCAACTGACGCTGACGATTCGCGTCCGCCCGTCGCAAGCCGCCGCAAGCCGATCCAGATCAACAGGCCCCCCGTCGGCATGAACCCGCCGGGCCTCGACCCCGCGGTCGGCCAGATGGAGCCAAGGGTACTGATTCGAGGGGAACTCGTCGGCCGGGATGACGACGTTGTCGCCCGGCTGCCACGGAAAGCCCTCGGCCACAAAGTTGATGCCCGCTGTGGTGTTGCCGACCAGGGCGATTTCCTCGGGCAGGGCGTCGATCAGGGCGGCGGCTAGCGTCCGCAGGTGCTCGACGCGGCGACTCCATTGGGGATAGTTCGCCGATCCGTTGGCCGCGGCGTCAGCCGCCCAGTCGGTCAGCGCCTGCTGGGCGGGCCCGCTCAACGGGGCGACCGCCGCATGATCGAGATATGCCCAGGCGTCGGCCGCCGGCATCTGGCGGCGAAATGCCTCCCACAAAACGTCTGCGTCGGTTCGCGGCTGTGCCATAGCATTCAACCAAGCGTGATTGGGGGTGGTGGTGAACCCAAGAAGGATAAATTATACTGGAATATTGAAGGAAAACCATAAGCCGGAGGGTCTTCATGCCAAAAGCCCTGTGCATTACTGGATTGGTGGTTGCCGCATTGCTGCTGCTGGTGTTTGGATTCGATCTGGCGCTGAGGTTTCCGTTCCAGCGGGTCAGCGTGCCGATGGACGTCGGGCTGTTGATCTGCTCGCTGGCCCTCGGCTACGTCAGTTGGGCGACGCTCAAGGAGCAGAAGTGACAACCGCTAAACCAACAATTTCGACTGCAACTGTGTAATCGTGTCCTATGGCAACAGAGCAGCAATCTCAGGAAGGATCGAGGCCCGGCCGCGAGCCGCTTTCGGATGCTAAGCGGAAACGGTTGGAGAAGATTTTCGAGGTGGCCGGTAAAAAAGCCGCCGCCGCTGCCTCGCCCGGCGACTTCGACTACGTTACCGATCTGTTTTTGCAATGCGCCTCGGCCGATCCGGGCAATCCGGTCTACATCCGCGCCTATCTCGAAAATCTTCAGAAGAAGTACGGCAACGTCAAAAAAATCGGCTCCTTGGCCCAATTCAAGGAACGCGGCGCCCGCGGCGCCGTTAAAAAAGCCTTGGCCCAGGAACAATGGGATGAGGTGATCCAGAACGGTCTGAAGGTGCTGGCGGTCAACCCCTGGGATCTGCCGGCACTGCTGGCGATGGCCACGGCGGCCAACAAGACGGGCGACCGCGATTGCGAACTCTGCTACCTGATGTCGGCTCTGACCGGCACGCCTAAGGACGCCGCCGCCAACCGCCTGATGGCCCTCGCTATGGTCGACCGCGGCTTGATCGACAAAGCCATCACTTTCTGGCACCGCGTCGAAGAAATATTGCCCGGCGACGACGAAGCCAAACGCGCAGTCGCGGTACTCACGGTGCAGAAGGCCCGTTCTCGCGGCGAATACGACGAAGAAGACGAAACCGCCAAAAAACTCCGCATCAAAGACCAGCAGCACGAAGAGCTTACGCTGGAAAAGAAAATTCTCCAGAAGATTCAGCACGAGCCGCAGAATCTGGCCAACTACCTGGAGCTGGCCCAGATTTACATCACCGACGAGCGTTACAAGCAGGCCGAGGAGATTCTGGCCCAAGCCTTCGAGGTCTCCGACGGCGACGCCGACATTCGCGAGAAGTGGGAAGACGCCCAACTGCGGCACTTGCGTCAGAAAATTACGCTGGCCAAGGACGCGGACGTCAAAAAAGAGCTGCAAGACGAATACTTCCGCAGAGACGTCGAGTTCTGCAAGCGCCGCGTCCAACGCTATCCGAACAATCTCACCTTCCGATACGAGTTGGGCTACCGCTATCTGCTGACCAAGCAATATGCCGAAGCGATCCAGGAATTGCAGGCGGCCAAGAACGAGCCCCGCCGACGAGGGGCATGTCTCTTGCTCCTCGGCCAATGCTTCCAGCACATTAAACAGTATCGTCTGGCGATGAGCCACTTTGACGCGGCGATTCAGGAGATTCCCGACCGCGAAGCCGACAATAAAAAACGGGCCCTCTATCTGGCCGGCCGCTTGGCGCTGGCGCTGAGGGACCTCGAAACCGCCGAAAAACGCTTGGCAACCCTCGCCGGCATGGATTTTGCCTACAAAGACGTCTCGGCGCTACTAGACAAAGTGGCTAAACTACGCGAAAATCCAGAGTTTGCCGGCGAATCGGGCCAAGACGCAGGCCCGCCCGCGGCCGACGCCCAAATCGGCCGCACCGAAGAGTAAGCCTCTACCTAACCCCACGGGAACTATGCCAAATATCAAGAGCGCCAAAAAGCGATTGAAGCAGAGCTTGGTCCGACGCACGCGCAACCGCTCGGCCAAAAAATCCATTCACACAAGCTGCAAAAAAGTTGTGGCCGCGGTCGATTCCGGCAACCTCGAACAGGCCGAAGCCGATCTCCGCGCAGCCGCCAAGCTCCTTGACAAGTCCGCGGCGAAAAACGTGATCCATCGCAACGCCGCCGCCCGAAAAAAATCCCGCCTCTCGGCCAAGCTGAAAAAGCTCAAAGGCAAGTAGCGGTCGGCGATTCGCTTTAAAACTCCACGTCGCCGGCCTCGAACACCGGTCCTTCGACGCACGTGCGCCGATAGTCCCAATTGCCCGCCGCGTCGCGGATTTTTTTGACGCAACTGAAACAGGCGCCGATGCCGCAGGCCATTGGACTTTCGAGCGACACCTGACAGGGCAATCCCAGCTCGGCTGCAATTTTCGCCGTCGCCTGCATCATCGGCTCCGGACCGCAGCAAACCATGCGGCACGACCACGCCGACTTTTTCACCACCGGCGCAATCAGCTCAGTGACCAGCCCCTGCTGGCCCAGCGAGCCGTCGTCGGTGCTCAGATGCACCTCGACGCCCGCGCGGCGAAAATCTTCGACCCCGGCCGCAAAATCCCGGCCGCGAACGCCGTAGCAAAGCGTAACCTTCCGGGCATGGGGCACATGCCGCGGCGGCTCGCCGTAGTGGTGATGGCCCAGATATTCCTTCGCCAACGCCAAAAACGGCGTTTGACCAATGCCCCCGGCAACCATAATCAAGTGTTCCGTGGGGGTCGGCGGAAAACCGTTTCCCAGCGGTCCCCACGCCTCCAATCGCGCCCCAGGCCGCAGCTCCGGCAGCAACCGCGTCATTTTGCCGACCACCATGTACACAAGGTCCACAAAACACGGCCGGCCGCTCCCGTCCGGCGCCAAGTCATACAGCGCCAACGGACGGCCCAACAGCGGATCGTTGCAGTCGGCCATTCGCAGCATGACGAACTGCCCCGGCACGATGCGCCGCGCAATGTTTGGACAGGCAAACCGCAGTCGGTACGTGTCGCGGGCCAAGCGTTCGTTCTCGGCCACCAACACGGGGCCGTGCCATGCGTGGTCGGCGTAACAATAGGAAGTTGGGCCGGCTTCGCTCATTCCGTCGTTCCGTGCGGATAATAGAGATACGCTTGTTCGATAAAGGTATCGCCGGCCGTGCTTCCCGAAAGACTCGTGATGCCGGGCGTCGGCCGGCTACGAAGGTAAGTCTTCTTGAGGTCTCGAATCAGCGAATCCTCGGGAGAAACTAATTGAACGCATTGTATCCAGGCAATCAGATCCGACCGTTCTTTGCGGATAATATCGTTCAACTTTTTGTAAGCGGCGAGTGGGCCTTTCTCTCTCATCAGAGGAGAAGCAATCACCAATCGCCAGTCGTTGTAACGCTCCGAGTCATAAAGCCAAAGCGCGGCATGAACCGAAAAGCCGGCCTTGTTCAACTCTTCAAGCAATTCATTGCCCAGATGAATCCGATCCGAGCCCGGTTCTACCAATGTTGTCTTATCCATTTCAACACCCCGTGTTCAGGGTCTGCGGTCGCCTTGTAAAGATCCCGCGCCTCTTGTTTCGACGGGCGCCGGTAACGACTATTTTCATCCCAGTCTTTGACAAGGTTCCAGTTTGTCTGTAACTTCGAGTCCTCTTGTATTCTGGCAAAAAGGTCCTGCTCAACGCCGCCCAGTTTCACCAAATCCGAGAGATCATGCACATGACTTTGAATTGCTTTCTTTTTATCTGGAAATTCGTATCGGCGAGTTTGCTTGGCGATACACGCTTTCAAGGCGCATTCTACAGCATAACCGCACAGGTAAAACGCTCCTTCATGGCATCCGGCCTTCAACAGTATCCTGGCTTCTCGTAGACGAATCTGTGTCAGTTTCTTGAAATCCGACCGATTCATCATCCAGCTTCAGGTGACCAACCTGCGCCCGTGCGAAAAAACGCCAAAAATATTTTACCGTGACAAGGCCTCGCCCGACAAGTGTAAAACGTTGCGTACAGAAACTTGGGTCTGTAGCGTTCAGTGCAACCACGAACGCTTCTCATCGGCCAAACGTAATATGCCGATGCCAGTGTTCGTCGTCGGTCTTCGGGTAATCGACGCGAAAGTGGGCGCCCCGGGTCTCTTGCCGCTCTGCGGCGGCCTCGATCATCAGTCGGCCGACGCACAACATGTTTTGCAGCTCCCAGCCCGAGGGATCGGCAAACTGACGCGGCAGCACGTAACGGCACCAATGGTTGATGCTTTCCAGGGCCTCGGCCAGCCCCTCGGCGTCGCGATGTATGCCCACGTTTCGCCACATCAGACTTTGCAACGAGTTCCGGATGTCGGCCAGATGCAGCGGCTCGGCCGGCGCGTCGGCCGGCGGATTTTCAACCACCGACGCCGCAAAATCATCGTCCATTGCGGCCGCGGCGACCGACGCGCCTTGGCCGGCGTGCGCGCCGTAAACGGCCGCTTCCAGCAAGCTGTTCGAGGCCAGCCGGTTGGCCCCGTGCAGGCCGCTGGCGGTCACTTCGCCGGCCGCCCAAAGATTCGGCACGGTCGTCCGGCCCTCCGGATCGACGGTGACTCCGCCCATCATATAATGCGCCCCGGGCCGCACGGGAATCCGGTCGCGCGTAATGTCCAGATCGAACTCGGCGCAGACGGCGGCAATGCCCGGAAATCGGGCCTTCACGGCTTGCGGATCCAAGTGCGTCAGATCGAGGTAGACGTTCGGGTGCCGCGTCTTTTCCATTTGGCTGACGATGGCCAAGCTGACCACGTCGCGCGGGGCCAGTTCGCCCCGGGCGTCGTAGTCGGTCATAAAGCGGCGTCCGTGCCGATCGACCAGCCATGCCCCTTCGCCGCGCGTGGCTTCGCTGATGAGGCTGCGGCTGCCGCCGGCGATGTACAGCACCGTCGGATGGAACTGCATGAACTCCATGTCGCGCAGTTCGGCGCCGGCGCGGTAGGCCATCGCCAGACCATCGCCCGTGGCTACCTCGGGATTGGTCGTCTCGCGATACAACTGCCCCGCACCGCCGGTGGCCAGAATCGTTTGCTTGGCCCAAACCATCGTCTTGCCGTGCCGGGCGTTCCAAAGCAGCGCTCCCCGGCACGCGCCGTCCAACGTCAGCAAATCAAGCGTGAAGGTGTTTTCCCAAATATTAATATTCGGCGACTGCTGAGCCCGGCCGATCACCACACGCATGATTTCTTTGCCGGTCGCGTCGCCCAGGGCGTGGACGATGCGTTCGCGGCCGTGCCCGCCTTCGCGTCCCAGCGACAGGCGGCCCCCGCTCTGATCGAACTGCGTCCCCCATTCCATCAATTCGCGGATGCGCAAGGGGGCTTCGGCCGCCACACGCTCGACCACCGCGCGATTGCAGAGCGAGCCGCCGGCCACAAGCGTATCGGCCACGTGGTCGGCCACGCAATCGTCCGGCCCCACCACCGCTGCCACGCCCCCTTGGGCGTAGTGGCTATTCGACTCGGTGATCGACTTTTTGGCGGCAACCACCGCCGACAGCTTCGGATCGACCCCCAGCGCCGCTCGCAAACCCGCCAACCCGCCGCCGACGACCAGCACGTCGGTAAAAAAGTGCGGCACCCGCTTCGGATGCAGCGGAACCAGATAACGCGGAATGGATGTCAACATATCCTTGGCCCGCGCCAATCCAAAAGCGGCGAGGGCGATCGTCTTTCTGTGGTTTTGATGTCTTTCGGACGTTCCAGTTTACCAGTCTCGGCCGACTCTCGCCAGCGGGCCGGCGCTGCCTTTGCCACAGAGATCGCGGCCGATTATATTATCCGAAGCGGCGATGAATGCCTTTATCCTCAAATCCGGCGGTTGCTCCATGATTCAAGAAGCGGTTCGCATCACCGAGGCCGGCGGCGATTTGTCGATGGAGCAAATGGCCGACGCCATCGGCGGCATCATGGACGGCGCCTGGCAGGAGGAACAAATCGCCCGGCTGCTGACGGCCCTGCACCGCAAAGGCGAAACCGTGGCCGAAGCGGCCGGCGCGGCGGCTGCCATGCGCCGAAGAATGACCCCCATCCGCTCCACGCGCACCAACCTGATCGACACCTGCGGCACCGGCGGCGACGGCTCGAAAACCTTCAATATCTCGACGGCCGCCGCACTGGTGACCGCCGCCGCCGGCGTGCCGGTGGCCAAACACGGCAACCGCGCCGCAACCAGCCGAAGCGGCTCGGCCGACGCGCTAACAGCGCTGGGTGTGAACGTCCAGGCCTCCGTGGCTTGCGTCGAACGTTGTTTGGATGAATTGGGCATCTGCTTCTGCTTCGCCCCGCTGCTGCACGCCGCAATGCGCCACGTCGCGCCCGTCCGAAAGCGCCTGGAAATGCCCACGATCTTCAATATCCTCGGGCCGCTGGTCAATCCGGCCTCGGCCCCGTTCCAATTGCTCGGC
>CAYMQL010000101.1:0-4202 GCA_964392255.1 uncultured Planctomycetaceae bacterium
TTTGTCCCCAGGTAGAGCGTCGCAATGCCGCAGGTGAACGGATGGAAGCGGGCGTCGCGCAGCCCGGCCGCCCGCATCCGTTCGACCAGCTCTTCGCCCTGCGGAAAACAGCCGACGCTTTGAGGAAGGTAGTTATAAGCGGCCAGCGAGTTTCGGGCCAGCGTCTGACCGATCCGCGGCAGAAGCCGGTGGAAATACCAGCCGTAGACCGGACCGAAGGGCCATTTTTGGGGCGTCGAGAACTCTAAAACGGCCACGCGCCCGCCGGGCCGACACACGCGCGTCATTTCGCGCAACCCGGCGTCCGCGTCGGCCAGATTTCTCAGCCCAAAGGCGACCGAAACAATCTGAAACGTATCGTCCGAAAACGGCAACCGCAGGGCGTCGGCCTCGAAAAGCGAGATTTGCCCGGACGCCCCCGCGCGGCGGCATTTTTTTTCCGCAAGGGTCAGCATCGGCAGGCAGAAATCGGCACCGACCACCGGGACGCGCCCCTTGCCCTCCCGCCAATAGGCAAGGGCCAGGTCGCCCGTGCCGGTGCAAACGTCGAGGATCGGGGCCGTGCCCATGGGCGGCACAAGACGCACGGTCCGCCGTCGCCAGCGGCGGTCGATGCCCAGCGAGAGCGCGCGATTCAGAAAATCGTAGCGCCCGGCGATCTCGCCGAACATCTGCTGCACGCGGGCGGGTGATTTGTCGAGCGTCATCGGATGGCGGCACACGTTCAAAGGCGGGTTCAAGATTCTTCGGGCAGTTTTTTCGTCGCATCGAGCGCCACATAGCAGCCCGCAGCGCCGGGGGGCGATGCGGGATCGAATGGATCTGCGGGACCTTCGGCCGTGATCAGGTCGCGACCCGGCCGCATGTGGCAAGCCACCGCCGCCAGCACTTCGTCGCGATTGCGCACGTCCACATCGGCGTCGACCAACACCAGCATCTTCGCAAATTGCAGCGCCGGCAGATTCCACGCCGCATGGGCCGCTCGGCAGCCGTGGCCGGGATGGGTTTTACGAATCGACACGGTCGCCCAGTGCCGCGCCGCGCCGAACTCGGGCAGATCGTAGTCGACCAGCTCCGGCATGGCCAGTTGCGTCAGAGGGCGAAACGCCCGCTGCATCGCGCGGGCCGCGGCGCAGGCTTCGTGCGGCGGCCGACCCGGCGCCGTCGCGGCGAAAATCGGATTGGCCCGATGCGTCATCGCCGTAACCTGCATCACAGCCGCCGGCCGGGGCCGTGTGGCGCGGCCGGTTGGTCCGCAGTGCGGCCCGATCGTTGCCGGCGGCGCAGCGGGATCGCAAAAACCTTCTAAAACAATTTGCGCATCGGCTGGGACCTCCAGATCGACGCTCTGGCATGCGACAACGTCGAGCGACTTTTCGCAAAGCAGCCCCGCCGCCGCACAAACGTCGCTGCCCGGCGGCAACGGCGACCACGCCGCCAACAAAAACGACGGATCGCCGCCAATCACTACGGCCAGCGGCATTTTTTCGCCGCGGGCGCGATATTCGCCAAACAGTCGGGCGTGCGCATCGTGGTTCGACCACGCCACGGCAAGCCGCGAACGATCGATTCGCTCGATGTCGTATCGGCCGGCCGCAGGCCGAAGCGAATTCGCCTCGATCGAAAGGACCACGGCCTGGCAGATTGCTCCGGCGGCTTCGTCGGGCAGGATTTTCAGCAGCGGCAATTGGCCCAAATCGACGTCGCTGCCGTGGCGAACAATCTGTTGAACCGCGGCCGCCCTCACTTTTCGAGGTCCCATGCTTTCTAACAACACGGGCCGCGAACCGCCTTTGAGCCGCTCGAACCAGCCCTCGGCCGGCGGAGGGTTCAGCAATCGGCCCAGCCGATCGGAAACTTCGTCGAGCGACGCAACTCCCAAGGCCCGGCAGATGCGATTCTCGGTCGCCAGCAAATTGCAGAGCACCGGCAGACCGCAGCCTTTTACGTCGCAAAACAGCAGGGCCGGGCCCCCGGCCTGCGCCGACTGTGCGGCGAGCGATCCTAATTCGATCGCCGGATCGACGGGCTGCTCCAGCCGCGTCAGTTGCCCGGCATGCTCCAAATCTTCCAAAAAATCAACCAGACCGCGATGTGGCATGAAGCCATTGTAAGGGCGGAGGGCGGAAGGCGGAAGGCGGAGAGAAGGTAGAGGTAGGGTGCGTGCTTGCACGCACCAGACTGTTGCCAAGAGGTAGGGTGCGTGCTTGCACGCACCAGACTGTTGCCAAGTGAGTCTCAGAGGTAGGGTGCGTGCTTGCACGCACCAGACTGTTGCCAAGTGAGTCTCAGGCTGACGGTGCGTGCAAGCACGCACCCTACCTCTACTTCAGGACATATCTGAAAGATCAACGGCCGAGTACGCCTTGAAACCGTCCGTAGGCGCCGTCCCAGGCGGCGGTGTTTTTGGGCTCGTATTGCTCGACGCCAAAACTGTTGCGGACCACCTCGCGGGCTTGGGCGATCGACCCGACGTCGCCGCAGGCCACCGCCTGGAGCATGACGCTGCCGGTGGCGGTGGCCTCGATCGGGCCGGCCACGACGCGCCGCCCGCAGGCGTCGGCCGCGGCTTGGCAAAGCTGCCGATTCTGCGTGCCTCCGCCGACGACGTGGATCGTTTCGATCCGCCGGCCGGCCAACTGCTCGCAGATTTCCAGCACGTTGCGAAACTTCATGGCCAGACTCTCCAACGCACAGCGCAGCACCGCGCCTTCGTCGGCCGGAACCGTCTGGCCGGTGCGGCGGCAAAACTCGCGGATGGTCTCGGGCATGTCGCCCGGCGCCGAGAAGTCCGGGCTGTCGGTGTCGATAAACGAAACCAGCGGCCGTGCGGCGGCCGACATCCGGTTCATATCTTCCCAGCCCCAATCCTTGCCCGCGGCACGCCAAACGCGGCGGCACTCTTGCACCAGCCACAGGCCGGTGATGTTTTTAAGCAAACAAGTCGTGCCGCCGACGCCGCGCTCGTTCGTAAAGTTCCAGCCCAGCACCCGATCGTCGACCACCGGCCGCGGCGACTCGATGCCCATCAGGGCCCAAGTGCCCAGGCTGATGTAGCACCAGTCGGGCGGCTCGTTCGGGCGGCTGGCGGCGGGCACGGCCATAATGGCGCTGGCCGTGTCGTGCGAGCCGGGCAGAATTACGTCGGCCTTCAGCCCGCACTCGGCCGCGACGCCCTTTCGCAGCGGGCCGATGTTCGAGCCCGGCTCCTTCACCTCGCCCAACAGGCCGGTCGGCAGATCGAGTTTTTCCAGCAACTCAGCGGCCCAGCGCCCTTCGACCGGATTGTAGAACTGGCTGGTGCTGGCCTCCGTGACTTCGTTGCATTTCACGCCGGTCAACAGCCAGTGGAACAGGTCGGGCACGAAAAGCAGCGTCTCGGCGACTTCCAGCAGCGGCGAGCGACCCAGCTTCATCGCCAGCAGTTGATAGAGCGTGTTGAGCTCCATGAATTGCAGCCCGGTGTGGCGAAAAATCTCTTCGCGGCTGACGATCGCACAGGCTTTGGCCATCATGCCGACGGTGCGGGCGTCGCGATAGTGGTACGGATTCCCCAGCAGCACGTCGCCGCGTCCCAGAAGGCCAAAATCGACGCCCCAGGTATCGACGCCCAAGCTGGCGATGCCCGGCTCTTTTTGGGCCGCTGCCCGCAGACCGTTGCGGACGTGCGACCAAAGCCCCAACAGGTCCCAATGGAGGCTGCCGGCCACGTCGACCGGTCCGTTTTCGAAGCGGTAGACTTCCTCCAACGTGATTCTCTTGCCGTCAAAGCGCCCGATCACATGCCGGCCGCTGGAGGCCCCGAGGTCTACTGCCAGATACGCCTTTTGAGTCATTTTATCCCCCACAAGTCTGAATTTCACCATCATCGGCCCATGATCTTCGCTGCGCGGCCGAAGGTCAAGTACCTGTGCTTTGGAGGAGAGATGGCTTCATGCGGCCCAAAAGGGAAAGATTGCGAATGCCGGCGGCTAACAACCGCCGGAGAATCCGCGTGAAGTCGCGCACATTCCGGCGGCTGTTAGCCGCCGGCTATGTTGCGTTCGATCGCAGTAATTTTCTATGGTCAAGTTGGGCAATCTCGCACGTTTAGCAGCCGACGGCACGGCGGCTTGATACCAGGGCCGACGTACCGTCGGCCGCTAAACGGAGATGGGATTTTCGGACGTTTCGCTGAACCGCCAAAATCCGTTGCTCCACCC
>CAYMQL010000101.1:4212-7843 GCA_964392255.1 uncultured Planctomycetaceae bacterium
TCTCTATCTTCCCGCAGGCAACTCCCGCCTCTTCGCGCCGGCGGGCACATGTGACTGTAGTCCGTCAAACCCATCAGCACGCATTATGAACTCAAACCAAGAGAAACAAGGCTTCTTCACCACCGAAGACGGACAGAAGGTCCTGTTCACGTTCATTCTGGTCTGCTCGTTGTTCTTCCTCTGGGCCTTGTGCAACGGCATGATCGACGTGATGGACAAGCACTTCCAGAACGAACTGGGACTGACCAAGTCCCAGTCGGCCTGGGTGCAGTTCGCCCACTATCTCGGATACTTTCTGATGTCGCTCCCGGCCGGCTGGCTGGCCGGCAAACTGGGCTACAAAGGCGGCATCATCACGGGATTGCTGATCGTCGCGCTCGGCGGCCTCTGGTTCATTCCGGCCACCTGGATTCAGGAATCGGCCAAAGCGGGCCATGTGTCGGCCAACGTGGCTTTTGCAGGTTTTCTTCTGGGCGTGTGCGGTCTGGCGACGGGCTTGACGTTTCTGGAGACCATCGCCAACCCTTATACGACCGTGTTGGGCAACCCGCGTTACGCCGCCGCCCGCATCAATCTCGCTCAATCCATTAACGGCATCGGCTGGGTTTTCGGTCCGCTGATCGGCGCGAAGTTCTTTTACGGCACCGACGCTCAAGGCGTCAGCACGGGCAGCGAGACGCTTTATATCCCGTATGTTGTGATCGCGGGCGTTGTGACCCTGCTGGCCGTGGTGTTTTTCTTCGCCAAAGTGCCCGACATCAAGTCGAAGGACGACTACCATCTGGACGACAATGCCGGCGAAGCCGTGGCGGAAAGGACCGTTCCGCGCGGATTGGTCTATGTCATGCTGTGGTTGAATACAACGGTGCTGCTCAGCATTTTCGGAATGATCCTCTGGCTGATCGTCTCCGCGTTCAAGGTGGGCGAGGCCCTGATCGGCGTCGCGTCGTTCATTCCGCATCCTGCGTCGATCGAAATCACGGCCGACAATTCGCTTTTCCTCGTGATTGCCGCCAGCGTGGTCTTGCTTTCTGCGCTGGCCGTTCTGTTGCTCATTCCCGCGGCAAAGACCATCTCGCACCACAACATCTGGTCGCATCCGCATTTTTCCGCGGCCACATTGACCCAGTTTTTCTATGTGGCCGCCCAGGCGGGCATTTTCTGCTTCCTGATCAACTACATGACCGCCGAGCCGGTGATTCCCAAATCCTGGGCCGACGGCCGCTTCGCCCACTGGTTGACCACCACCGACGGCTTGTTGCATTTCACCGACGAGAGCGCCGCTTGGTTCGCATCTTTCGGATTCATTTGCTTCCTGGTTGGGCGGTTCATCGGCGCGGGGCTGCTGAAATACTTCTCGGCCCACAAAATTTTGGCCCTTTACGGCGTTCTGAACGTCTTGGCATGCGGGCTGGTCGTCCTCAAACAGGGTTGGCTGTCGGTGGCTTGCGTTTTCCTCAGCTATTTCTTTATGTCGGTGATGTTCCCAACCATTTTTGCACTGGGAATCCATGGTCTTGGCGCCCGGGCCAAAAAGGCCTCGGCCTTCATTGTGATGGCCATCATGGGCGGCGCCGTGCTGCCGAAACTGATGGGTTTTGTGGCAGATAAGTACGACATGTCGATTGCATTCCTTGTGCCGATGGTCTGTTTCTTGTTCGTGGCGCTTTACGGCTTGGCCTGGCCGATGCTCAGCCAAACCGAGTCGGTCGTGGGATTGAAAACGTCCGGAGGACATTAACGTGATTGACGTAGCCGCCCACAGGGGACTTTCCCCCTTGGCGGCGAAGGGGACAGGCACATTTTTACCCTTGAAAGGGCGAAATATGAGCCAGTCCCCGGCCCTTCCAAACATACGAAAACCAACAACACCCCGAGGTGACTCATGACTGCTAACGTAGTGAATCGTCTGGTTGGCTCGCTTCCGAAGGTCGGCATTCGGCCCGCGATCGACGGCCGGCGCAAAGGCGTTCGCGAATCGCTGGAAGGCCAGACGATGGCCATGGCCCAAGCGGTGGCCAAGCTGATCGGCCAGAAGCTGCGGCACCCCAGCGGCCAGCCGGTCGAGTGCGTCATTGCCGACACCTGCATCGGCGGCGTCGCCGAGGCGGCCCGGGCCGCGGAAAAGTTCGCCCGCGAAGGCGTCGGCGTCTCGCTGACCGTCTCGCCCTGCTGGTGCTACGGGTCCGAAACGATGGACATGGACCCGCTCGTGCCCAAGGGCGTGTGGGGATTCAACGGCACCGAGCGCCCCGGCGCGGTCTATCTGGCCGCCGTCTTGGCCGGGCATAGCCAGAAGGGCCTGCCCGCGTTCGGCATCTACGGCCGCGACGTGCAAAACGCCGACGAGAAGGATATTCCCGCCGACGTGCAGGAAAAAATCCTTCGCTTCGTCCGCGCCGGATTGGCCGCGGCCACGATGCGCGGCAAGTCGTATATGTCGCTGGGCAACGTGTCGATGGGCATTGCCGGCTCGGTCGTCGATCCCGCTTTTTGGGAGCGCTATCTCGGCATGAGGGTCGAGACGGTCGACATGGTCGAGTTCGTCCGCCGCGTCGAGCGCGGCGTTTTCGACGAGGCCGAGTTCAAAAAGGCCCTGGCCTGGACCAAAGCCAACTGCAAGGAAGGCAAGGACTACAACGCCCCCGGCAGCCAGTTTTCGGCCGCCGAGAAAGAAAAGGTCTGGGAGTGGTCGGTCAAGATGGCGATGATTGCCCGCGACATGATGGTGGGCAATCCGCGTCTGGCCGAGGCCGGTTTTGCCGAAGAGGCGATGGGCCGCAACGCCATCGCCGCCGGATTCCAAGGCCAGCGGCAATGGACCGACCACCTGCCCAACGGCGACTACATGGAGGCGATCCTCAATTCGTCGTTCGACTGGAACGGCATTCGCCAGCCGTACATTCTGGCCACCGAGAACGACGCGCTGAACGGCGCGGCGATGCTGTTCGGCCACCTGTTGACCTGCACGGCCCAAGTGTTCGCCGACGTGCGAACGTATTGGAGCCCGGCCGCGGTCAAGAAGATCGCCGGCTACGAACTGACCGGCCAGGCCGCGGGCGGATTGATCCACCTGATCAATTCGGGCGCGGCGGCCCTGGACGGGGCCGGATGCCAGACGATTGGCGGCAAGCCGGCGATGAAGCCCTTCTGGGACGTGACCCAGGCCGAGGCCGACGCCTGCCTGAAGGCCACCAGTTGGTGCTCGGCCATCACGGAATACTTCCGCGGCGGCGGATTCTCGTCGCACTATGTGACCGTGGGCGGAATGCCGATCACGATGACGCGGCTGAACCTGATCGCCGGCCTCGGGCCCGTGCTGCAAATCGCCGAAGGCTGGACCTGCGAGCTGCCCCAAAAGGTACACGACACGCTCGACCAGCGCACCAATCCGAGTTGGCCGACCACCTGGTTCGCGCCGCGGACCACGGGCCAAGGAGCCTTCCGCGACGTGTACTCGGTGATGAACGCCTGGGGCGCCAACCACGGCGCGTTCAGCTACGGCCACATCGGCGCCGACCTGATTACGCTGGCCTCGATGCTGCGGATTCCGGTCTGCACGCACAACGTGCCCGAGGAGCAGATTTTCCGGCCCAGCGCGTGGAACGCCTTCGGGTCGTCCGATCTCGAA
>CAYMQL010000102.1:0-7816 GCA_964392255.1 uncultured Planctomycetaceae bacterium
TCTTCTGGTCCATCGCAACCATCACCAGCATGGCCGCTCCCAACCAGATAGCCGCCTTGCCGATCGACCCCAAGGCCGAAAGCATGGTCACGCCGGCCGGATCCGTCTGGCGATGCTTCTGCGCATACCGGCCCACATAAAAGCCGACCAGCGTGCAGGCCCAAATCGCCGCCTGCCCCCAAACGACCGCCGCCGCAAAAAGCCGCGCAGCCCACAATACCTTGTCGTGAACCGATTCAGCCGGCGTCTCCAAAAACAAAAAACCGCCGCCGAATGCCCCCGCAGCCAGCAGAAACCAGAACTTGGTCTGCCGCAACAACTCTTCCGCTGCTTGGGCCCACGCGCCGTGCCGCCGTTGGCCAAGATACCGGAAGTGCGACAAAAAAATCGCCCGAAGCACCCGCAGCACAACCCATAGCGCGGCCGCCGCAAGCACCGCCCTCAGCCACGCCCAATAATTGTTTCCCAGATACTCCTGCGACTCCAGGAAGTTCAGAAATTGCTCCCATTGAGCCATGGCTAGTTCTCCCGATCAGCAGGTTTCAAACCTTGTGCAACGACCCCGCCGGACCGCCATTATCCGCCGTCAGCGCAACCGTGCAATACGAATCGCCGGCGCGCACTCTGATCGCCAAGATGCCGAAAGCCCGTCCGCTTACGGCGCGTTCAATAATAAGTCCCCTCTCCCTTTGGGAGAGGGGCAGGGGTGAGGGCGGATTGGTACGACAAACGCCGAAGTTGTTTTTGATCGTCCGCTTACGGCGCGTTCGGCGCGCCGGCCGGATTCGGCACCGCGCTAAGCTGCGAAAGAACTTGCAGCAGACCGTTCAGATGGGCCATCCGCGGCCCAAACCGGTCGATAAACTCCGTCAACATGAACTCGCCGTCGAGCAAACTCTCGTAGTTCGCGTTGATCTCCGCCGTCAGCGATTCAAGAAACTCCGTCTGCACCTTGCCCAACGCCTCGGCCGCCGTGCGGCAACTCCGGGCCAAATGCGGATTCGCCTGCTTCCACTGGCCCAACTCATTGCTCCGCTGGCGCTGCGCCGCGCCAAGCTGGCCGACCAACTCCTCCAGCAACTCGTTCTGCCGATCCTGCGCCGAAAGAATCTCGCGCAGCAACCGCGTCTGCTCCATGTCCTGCCGACCCCCGGAAACCGGCGGATAAGCCGTCGGCGATACGTCGATCTGGCTGAAAAGCGAAGGGCGCGTCCGCTGGGCGTCGTGGCTCATAGACTCCAATCCTTTCATCCTCCAGTATAAACACAACCCCGCCGCATTGTCGAGCGTCCCGTGGTTATTCCCGCGAAATCTTCGACGCCATGTTTTCCCGAGCAATGCTCAGAACGACATTTCTTGCACAACGGCTTTGCTGCAACCAGTCATTCAACCTGTCATTTTCCTGCAACCGGTCATCCTGAGCGTAGCGAAGGATCTCATTGCCACATCGGGACTTGCACCATGGCGGCAAAAATTATCCCCCCCGCTTAAAACGACGCGCCGAGGACTTTTGAAGCGGCCTTGCGGCACACCCCATCCCCCAAGCCGCCCCCCCGCCGCCCGGCATCCGCTCCAATCGCTAAAGTCCCAACCCAAGACCGCCCGATGCGCCTAAGAGCCGACCATGCCGCAATTCAACCTAGGCAATATGCACCAATTGGCTAAATAGCATCAAAGAGACAATGGCAAAAACCGCCGATACAAAATCCAAGCCCGCCTTGGGCTTTCTGACCGTCGTCGAGCATCCGCAATTCGGACTGTTCGGCGGCTATCTGGTGCTGAATTTGGCGGGCCGTCCGCTCGAATTCCATTGCACCTCCCCAATCAAGCCGAATCGAGCCCAAGAAATCCTCTACGGCCCGACTTTGCAATCGTTTCTTTACGGCGAGCAGATCGGGCAAACGCTCATCCGGCAGGCCGGCCTCGAAACCTTGCTCATCTGCACCGACCGCGAGCCCGCCCTGGCCGCCCGCGAACTGATCGAAACGCCGATGGTCGTGGTTCTCCCTCCGGACAGCGCCGACCAGCCGGCGCAGCCCGGCGAAAAGCCCGATCGCATTCTGCGCCTCGACGCCGCCCACAACGGACCGCGACTTGCCGCGTTCCAACTCGGCCGCAACCGCCTGGCCTTGCCCGACCGGGCCGACGACGACCGGCGACTCGTCGCGGAACGACTCGCCGAAGTGGCCGACGCCTTCGACCTGAACGAACCGTTCCAGCGCATCCGCGACGCCATCGAAGAAGCCCAACAGGCCGTGCGATGAACCTCCATTGGCACGCCCCCGCGCCGCCGGCAACCGCGCAGGTCGATCTCCGGATCGAGGCCGCGCCGTCGTCGATCGACTGGAACGACATCCTCGCCCATCCGCCGGCAGTCGCGACACATCGAATCCTGATCGAGCCAACCGCGTCCCGAGGGACGCCCCGAGGGGACTGTCCCGATTTTTGCGACAGCAAAAATGGGACTGTCCCCTTTGCCGCCGCGCCGCGAGTGATCTCGATTCCAATCACCGCGCCGCAGCGCGCCAAGGTTCGCAGTTTCGTCTTCTCCGAATCTGCGCCGCTCGCATCGCTCGACGCCGAGCGCCCGCCGGCCGCCGCAGCGAGCCCGACGACGCCGACCGGCCATTGCACGCGCATTCAGCCGCCCGCCGACGTGATCAAGCTGGCCGACCGCCTGCTCTACCGCTTGCAGCCGTCGTTGGAATCGCTTTTGGCCGAAGGCGCGCTGAGCTTCCCGCATTGCCCCTTTCCGTTCCAATTCGAGGGCGTCGCCTTTCTCTATCCCCGCCAGGCCGCGATTCTGGCCGACGAGATGGGCCTGGGCAAAACCATGCAAGCGATCACCGCCATGCGGCTTTTGCTGCGCCGCGGCGAAGTGCGCACCGCGCTTTTGGTCTGCCCCAAGCCGCTGGTGACGAACTGGCAGCGCGAGTTCGCCGTCTGGGCCCCCGAAGTGCCGCTGATGCTTGTCGAAGGCGATCAGGCCACGCGCCGCTGGCAGTGGTCTCTGCCCGACGTCCCGCTGCGCATTGCCAACTACGAACTGCTGCTGCGCGACCGCGATCTGCTGGCCGACCAGCATTTCGACCTCGTCGTACTCGACGAATCCCAACGCATCAAGAACCGCCACAGCTCGACCAACGCCGTAACATGCTCGATCGCGCGCAAACGCAACTGGGCGTTGACCGGCACGCCGGTGGAAAACAGCGCCGACGACCTGCTGGGCATTTTCGAGTTCCTCGCCCCCGGCTTCCTCTCGCCCGAGATGAAGCCCCGCAGCATCGGACGCACCATTGGCGACTATGTCCTGCGCCGGACCAAAGATCAGGTGCTGGCCGACCTGCCGCCGAAGCTGATCCACGACGAGCCGCTCGATCTGACCGCCGAGCAGCGCGAAAGCTACCGGCTGGCCGAACAAGAGGGCGTGCTCCGCCTGACCGAGTTGGGCGACGCCGCCACAATCCAGCACGTTTTCGAGCTGGTGATCCGGCTGAAGCAAATCTGCAACTTCGACCCGGCGACCGACGCCAGCGCCAAGCTCGAACGTCTCGACGCCGATCTGGAAGAAATCGCCGCCAGCGGCCGCAAGGCGATCGTCTTCAGCCAATGGGTCGGCACCCTTAAAAAATTGGCCGATCGGGTCGAACGCTTCGGCCCGATGGAATACCACGGCCAGGTCCCGCAGCGCCGCCGCGACGCAGTGATCGAGCGATTTCGCTCCGACCCGAGCCGGCACGTTCTCTTGATGAGCTACGGCGCAGGCGGAGTGGGCCTCAATCTGCAATTCGTCAACTACGTATTCCTTTTCGACCGCTGGTGGAATCCGGCCGTCGAGGATCAGGCCATCAATCGCGCCCACCGCATCGGCGTGGACGGGCCGGTCAACGTCACGCGATTTCTGACGCTCGACACGATCGAAGAGCGCATCGACCGCGTGCTGCAAGAGAAGCGCGAGCTGTTCGACATCATCTTCTCCGGCGCCGAGGGCCGCCGCAAGCTCGGCCTCAGCCAAGAAGAGCTTTTCGGCCTCTTTCAGCTCAAATGTCCCGCCGGTCCGATCGACGTGGCCGCGTGAAGGCATTATTCCCGAAGCAGTCGGATCAGCCCTTCCTGCTCAAAATGCCGGTCGGTCGTCAATGCCTCGGTGATGCCACGGCTTTGCATCTGCAAACCCGAGGTGTCGAGAAACATCACTCGCCTCGTTCTTCATGCCCGCCGTATTCCCGAGCCAGATCGGCGTCGATCCGCTCGTTGTCTGAAAATTGCGGATCGCCGCTGTCCCAGGCACCAAAGTGACGCTCGAACGCCGCGGCACGTCGCTTAATCTCTTGCGAATCCATTTCATGCCGAGGCGATTGGGATTGCGCCACATGCTGTGCTACAACTTCCTCCAAACGACGCCCTTCAGCCGCTGCCTTTTGCTCCAAAACGAAGCAAATTTCCTCGGGCATTTCGTAGGTCACCGTCAGGCTGCGATTCATCACTTCGACCTCCTCCTCCCAACGAGTGATATTCTACACCCCAAACCACGCCGCGTCAATCGCGAAGCCCTACCCTCCCGTCCCACAATTGTACGCCGTCCTCTTCGGCAATCTTCTTCAGTTTCTGGAGTGTTGTATCACCCTGCGTCCAACCAAATCGAGAAGTCAGCCAGACAACAGCCCGGATAATTCTGTTCAACCGGGGTGAAGTAATCTCGATCCGCTCGTCAATTCTTGTTTTCGCGCCAAGGTCCTGCAAGGAATACGTGAGCACCGCCGAGACAACCCGCTGGCGAGAATCGCACCCAACGGACTCCACTTGGATCGTGGCGCCAGGCTGAAGATCGATAATCTCGCAGCGCATCGGCATGGTTCTGGTCCCCATGCGAAACACCATCGCATAGACTGAACCGATTCGCCCGCCTTGTTCGCTGATTCGTTCGCAAGAAACCAGTTTGGGATGGAATTGACTCCACTCATCCGGCGAACCGACGTATTTCCACACCTTGTAGATCGGAACATCGGCCACGATGCAGTTTTTGTATAGCATCCTCGCACCGCTCGCTTACCCATCGAACGAAAACACCGTCGGCGCCACGCCAAAATACGCCGCCAGCTTTCCTATCTGATCGCGGGTCAACCTTCTTCGCCCAGCGATAACCGCTGAGATTGTGGGAGCCGCAATGCCGGTATCGCGCTCGACCTGGGTCTGCGTAACGGCCTTCGCCTCAATTAAATGGGCAAGCATCTCGCCGTCGCCAACCCTATGCCGCGGGTATTTCGTCTTTTCGTAGTCCTCCAACAGGCCTAACAGAACCGAAAGATAGCCCGCCTCGCCGCGCGAAAGCTTGCCGCCGCGGGCCTTCTTCTTCAGCAAACCGTCGGCCACCGCCAAAGCGCGCCGGTGTGCGTCGATCGTTTCAATCGGCATCAGCGGCAACTGCCGAATCATTGCCAGATAGTCGTTCGGCACGACCACCGAAGCACTCGCCGTCGTTCCACTAGATGTGCTAATCGCATTCACACTCATTTTTCCACTTCCCTTGATCGTACTGCTGGTGGGTCAAGACGTGCAAAATGGAAACGACTTGAAACTCGTAGTCAATTCTCGTGATCATGCGGAACGAACCGCCTTGCACGTCAAATACGACGCACAAACCCGCTTTGGACGCCTTGGCGTAGGTCTGCCTGACATCCGCCCACTTCTTCCAGTTTGCGGCTTCTACAGATTGCAGCCAACGATCGAAGTGGCGACGAGCGGTGGCCCGATTACGGCAAAACTGCTCGATGCATTCCGTGCCAACGATTCGCATATTTGACGATTCTCTCACTCGTCTCGCTTTCGCCGCCATGCCGACCACATCTCTATCTTAACATATTGTTAATTATCTGCAAGGCCCATACACCTCCGAACAGCCTTAATCGACGCCCTCCGCTTTACAACGGCCCGCGGCCTGCGAAAATAGACCGTATGAGCGTTTCCTACGATTTCGACGTCCTGGTGATCGGCGGCGGCCATGCCGGCACCGAGGCGGCGCTGGCCGCTGCGCGTCTCGGAGCTGCGACGGCGCTGTTGACCAGCAACCTCGACACCATCGCCCTGATGAGCTGCAATCCGGCCATCGGCGGCGTGGGCAAAGGCCAGATCGTCCGCGAGATCGACGCCCTCGGCGGCGCGATGGCCCAGGCCATCGACGCCACCGCCATCCAGTTCCGCATGCTCAACCGCAGCAAGGGCCCGGCCATGCACGGCCCCCGCGCCCAAGCCGACAAGCGGGCCTATCAGCGCGAGATTCGACGCATCCTCGAAGCGCAGCCCGGCCTCGCGCTGCGGCAAGAGACCGTCGAAGAGCTTTTAGTTGAAGAGGGGAGAGAGGAGAGGGGAGAGGAGAGAGGGATGCACATCGCCGGCGTTCGCACGGCGGCCGGGGCCGTCTATCGCGCCCGGGCCGTCGTCCTCTGCGCGGGCACATTCATGCAAGGACTGCTCCACCTGGGCGAAGCCACTTGGCCCGGCGGACGCATCGACGAACCGCCCAGCGCCGGCATCAGCCTATCGCTCGCGCGGTTGGGCTTTACGCTCGCCCGATTCAAAACCGGCACGCCCCCGCGCATCGACGCCCGCACCATCGACTACGACCGGACTGAAATTCAGCCGGGCGACGAGCGGCCCGAGCCGTTTTCGTTCCTGACCGAGCGGATCGACTGCCGGCAGGTTCCCTGTTGGATCACCTACACTACGCCCGAAATCCACGACTTGATCCGGGCGAACCTGCATCGGGCCCCGATGTTCAGCGGGCAGATCCAATCGACCGGCCCGCGCTACTGCCCCTCGGTCGAAACCAAAATCGTCCGTTTCGCCGACCGGCCGCGGCACCAATTGTTTCTCGAGCCCGAAGGACGCGACACACACGAAGTCTACATCAACGGCCTGGCCACTAGCCTGCCACGCGACGTGCAGGACGCCATGCTGCCGATGATCCCGGGCCTCGAGCACGCGAAAATCCTCCGCTACGGATACGCCATCGAGTACGACTTCCTGCCGCCGGTGCAATTAAAGCCGTCGTTAGAAACCAAGCGCGTCGCGGGCCTGTATTTCGCCGGCCAAGTGAACGGCACCACTGGCTACGAAGAGGCCGCCGCCCAAGGACTGCTAGCCGGCGCGAACGCCGCGCTGGCGCTCGGCGGTCAAGAGCCTTTAATTCTCCGCCGCGATCAGGCCTACATCGGCGTGATGGTCGACGACCTGATCACCCGCGGCGTCGACGAGCCGTATCGGATGTTCACCAGCCGTGCGGAATATCGCCTTTTGCTGCGGCCCGACAACGCCGACCGCCGGCTGACCCCGCTAGCCCGCGAGCTAGTGCTCCGTCAATCTTGGATCGATAAGTTGGGTGCCACTGCTGGCTTGTCCAGCAGTGCCGGAAACACGGGTGGACAAGCCACCCGTGGCACCCATCAAATCACACCCGATAGAACCTTGGGTCTGGTCGACGAATCGCGCTGGAACCGGCTGCAAGCGAAAGAAGGAGAAATCGCCCGCGTCGTCCGTCTTCTCGAAACGACGTACGCCGACTCGGTCTCGCTGGCGAAAATACTCCGGCGTCCCGAAATCACATGGGACACGATGGTCGAGCGTCTGCCCGAACTATCCGCCGTCTCGCCCGACGTGGCCGCGCAAGTCACTTACGACGCAAAATATTCCGGCTACATCGCCCGGCAGCAGATCGACATCGACCGCCAGCAGCGTCTGGCGAGTCGTCGCATCCCTCCCGAATTCAACTACCAATCCGTCTCCCATCTTCGCGCCGAGGCCCGCGAAAAGCTCGCCG
>CAYMQL010000103.1:0-3763 GCA_964392255.1 uncultured Planctomycetaceae bacterium
TCAGACAGGGCATCGCCCGCCTCGGCATGTTTGGCGATGAGTTTCGGCGTCAATTCGGCTCCGGCGCCGAGCTCGCCGACGAGCGAACTGGGGCGGCCGGCGTCGAGCGCCTCGCGCATGCGCGCGATGACGCCCAGCGCGCTGGCGTAGGCTTCCAAGTGTCCTCGCCAGCCGCAGCCGCACATTCGGGCGTCGGGACGGGGGTCGATAATCATATGGCCCGCTTCGCCGCCGTGGCTGTGGGCGCCCTGCACCACAAGGTCGCCGATGATAATGCCGCAGCCGATGCCCGTGCCCAGGGTCAACAGAACCATGCTCTGAAACTCGCGTCCCGAACCGACCCAGTATTCGCCATAGGCGGCGGCGTTTGCGTCGTTTTCAAAGGTGACCGGCATGCCGCAGTGATGAGCCACGCGATCGCGAATGGGAAAATCGTCCCACCCGGTCAAATTGACGGAGTTGGTGATCATGCCGGCGGGAATGTCCATGCCACCTGGCGAGCCGAGGCCCACGGCGGCAAGCTGGCCAAACTGCAAACCGGCCTCGCCGACAGCCCGGCGCACCGCCTCGCCCATGCGGCAAGCGCCGTCTTCGGGGCCTCGCTCGGTTTCCGTCGGAACGCTCAGCCACGAGAGCGGCCGGCCCAGGTCGTCGACCACGCCCACTTTGATGTTGGTGCCTCCCAAGTCGATGCCTGCGAAAAAGGGCGGCTGCGCCTCTTGGGCCGAAATAAAGTTGCGAGTCTGCGCCATGCTCCACCTGTCAACGGACGGGACGACAACGAGAAAATGGCAGTATAGGCGAATTCGGCGGTTTTCGCAACAGGCGGCGTCTCCTGGTCTCTTGGGCCGGAGGAGCGGGCTCAGAGATACATCGCCACCATCCGCTTCGCCCGTTGGGCGATCATGTGCCGCAACTCCGGCGGCCCAATCCACCAGGAAATCTCGTTCAGACCCGAAACCTTGGCGTGAAAATCGGCCGAACCGTCCGGGCGGAACTCGACTCGCTGGGTCTTGTGCCAATGCACTTCGGCCACGTTCTGCGCCACCAGCTTGCTGAACCGCACCGTCACCTCGCGGTCGCGGCCCTTCTCGGGGATCATGTGCCAGGCGTTGCGAAGATACCGATCGATCGAGAAGCCGCGCGGAATCTGAAAAGCGTCGTCAAGCGTTTCGATCTGCACGACGCGGCCCAGGTTAAACGTCCGCTTTGCGCGGTGCAGCGACGACCGGCCCACGACATACCAGCTCCGCCGGCTGAAAAACAGCCCATAGGGGCTAAGCCGCGTCGTGATTTCCTGCTCCTCCTTGAGGCTGCCGTAGCGAATTCGGACGCTGCGACGTCGGGCAATCGCGTCGAGCAGTTGTTCGTAGACCGGCTTGTAGCCGGTCAAGGGGTTGGTCGGCGGCGGGTGGATGTGCAGGGCCGACGTGACCTGTCGCAACTGATCGCGCAGCCGGTTCGGCAGGCTGCTTTCCAGCTTGACGGCGGCCGACAGAGCCGGCCCCAAAAAAGGCAGGCCAGCATGGTTGCCCAACTCGTGGCACAACACCAGAAGCGAAAGGGCCTCTTCCGGCGTGAAGTTCGTCGGCGGCAACAGACACGCGCCGGGAATGCGGTAGCACTGCTGCTTGTCGTCAAAACTCAGCGGCACGCCCGAAAGCCGCAGCAGATCGAGATCGCGGAAGATGGTGCGCCGGCTGACCTCGCAGGCCTGGGCCAGCGCCTCAGTATTGTACCCCCGTCCGGCCTGAAGCAGACCGATGAGCTGGAGAAGCCGCTGAATTCGACCAAGATTCATTGCTGCCCTCTTGCCTTGTCACCGTCCAACCCGCGGTTTGCGCTTGAGCGTCGAGAACCCGATCCACCAGAGCCTTGCGGCTCGCGGCATGGGCGCCGCCCTTGGGCCGCGCGGCACGCGCCGCGGAAACCCGCGGTTCGGCCGCCGGCTGCGGCGCCGGCGGTTCGTCCGGCAACTCGTGCGATCGCAGCGCGTCGGGCTCGGGCGTGGGCACCAACTCCGGTTGCTCCGAAGTCGGAACCTGCTCCGCCGGCGCCGTCGCGCCATTCGCGTCGAAGCCCTCGAACGACTCGCCCGCGTTCTGCTCGATCGGGCCGCGGCTGATCACCCTCGGCTGCGTGAAGCCGTAGTCGAGGTAGGTCGAGGCCTCGCGAGCCCGGGCGCGGCGGCGTGCGTCGAAGTACGCCTTGCCCGGCCACGGTCCCTCCGCCAGATACACTCCATTATACTCAAGCAGAGACCCCTTGCGGTAGTGGACCTGGGCAATCGCCTTATTATAGTCGACCAGCGAACGGTAGTAGTCGCTTTCGGCCTGGGCCAGCTTCTTTTGGGCGTCCAAAACGCGGTCGATCGTTACGGTGTCGGTTTCGTAGGCCGCGGTCACGGCCTCGACCTCGCGCTGGGCGGCGATGCGCCGGTTGAAGTTCGTTTCGCTCAAAACATGGTTGGCGTCGAGATCGCGAATGGCATAGGCCAACTGGTGCGAAAGCTCAAGCTCGCCCTCTTGCAACTTCGCTCGCTCCTTGGCCAACTGCAATTGGGCGTTGCGCACGCCGGCCATCTCGCGGCGGAAACCCAGCGGCATGTTCAACTGGAAACCCGTCTGCCACTCCTGGAACTTTCCGCTCAACAGCGATTCGTAGGCGTTCGAACCTTCTTGCAGGAAAAGCTCGTTGCCGCCGCCGCCTTGCGGCAGCAAATCGTTGCCCAGGCCGAGCCAGCGGTATTGGGCGATGAAGTCGAGCTTGGGCAACAGGAAGTTCTTGGCGGCGATCAACTCGAGCTCGCGCCGCTTGACGATCCACTTCTGCTCGCGCAGCTCGACGCTCCGCACCAGGCCTTCGTTGAGCACTTCGTGCCAGTCGAAAACCACCTTGGCGGTCGTCGGCTCGTCCTTCGGCCGGATCAGACGCCCGTCGGTGGCCGCCAGCCCGAGCAGATAACGCATCTTCGCTTCGCCGGCGTACAGCGCGTTGAGCGACTGCTCGGCGGCGCTCTTGAACAGATAGTATTGTTCGCGGGCCTGGGCCTCTTTTTCCGCCTCGCCGCCCTTTCCGCCAATGCGGTACAGCGTGTGCACCTTGCGCCAGGTCGACAGCGAGGCGTCGCGTCCGGCGATCACCGCGTCGAGGTTGCGATACAGGAAATACAGTTCCCAATAGGCCACTTCCGTATCGCTCACCAGATTCCGCACGCTGGCTTCGAAGTCGGCCAAGGCGATGTCGGTGTTGATCCGCGCGAGCATCACGCCGTTGTACATGCCGGTTTGGGCTCCCGGGCCGGCGATGCGGTTGAACTGTACCCCGGCGCCCTGCAACAACGGCTGCCGCATTTCGGCGATGAGATTCACGTTCCAGTCCGAGGGGTAGGCCAGCCGCGACGGTTCCGGATAATCAAACCGGTCGAGATCGTACTGCACGCCGTGCGACAACGCGAACTGACCGCCCGTGGCCGTGACCTTCGAAATTTGCGTCTGGAAATTGGCCAGATCGTGCTCGGCCACCGGCGAGAAGAACTGCATGTAATACAGGCTTACGTTCTGCGGCTTGTCGGTGCGTTCCCAAGTCAAGCTCGTGGCCAGTTGCGCGTCGAAGGCCGACAGCGCGGCCTCGGTGCCCGTCCGCGGATTGCTCTCGGCCAAAGCGGGGTCATAAATCGTCGGAGCGACCTCGGGGTTTCGCAACAGGAAGTCGGGCGAGCCCTGAATTTGCCCGCCGATGTTGCGCATGACTTTGTTGTTTT
>CAYMQL010000103.1:3773-7771 GCA_964392255.1 uncultured Planctomycetaceae bacterium
AACGTGATCTCCCACGTTTCCTTCTTGGCCTTGCTGCTGAGCGTAAACGGGGCCACGGCCTCGGAGACGTCGGCCAGACGATCCGACTCAACGTCGGGGTATTCGATTTCCGTCGCAACGCCTTTGTAGTGCGACAAATCGTTGTCGACCTGCTTGAAATAGAACGGCTGTTGCGGCTGGCAGCCGACCACGGCCGCTAAAAGCGTTGCCGTCAATGCACCGACGAGGGGGATGTGTCGGATCATAAACCTGCGTCCTATTCAGTTTGTCCACCGATAGGGCAGGCATTTTGCCTGCCTGTGTCGATGTTCCTACCGGCTCACTTGCGTCCTTTAGGACCTGGCTCGTCGCCTGTCCCACTCCCCCCCCACCGAATGCCGTCTGAGGTTTGCGCAACGGGCGCGAGACCCCAGACGGAGCAATCGGCAAACTTGTTATCGGCAGCCTAATCGGCAGACTTTGACCGATCTATGCGACCGGAAAGGCTTTGGTAGACTTCCGAAGCCGCCCATCTTTCGCAGAGTGTGAGATTGGTGGTTGCACAGGCGGTTTTCAGCGATCAGCTATTAGCGGTCAGCCAAAAAACAAGCGAAAAGGTCAAACCTATTCAGAGCGTCATGCGTTTTCGGCCGTTGCCGCCGGCTGGGGGGGCTGCACGGAATTTTGTGTCAGGTAATCCCCAGCCCGCGAAATCCCTGGCAAAAGAGACAGTCCCTTGGCTGGGGCCAGACTAATCCAGCCCACCCTGGCTGCGACAGCCAGGCACAAACGATTGTAAAGAAACGACTTAGGATGTCCCGCAAGTGCCCCTTGGCGGTCGCGTCTTATTTGCTAAAATAGTTTGCTTCCTATCACATTGTTTTAGCTTTAAAACACAGTCCCGCTCTGCAACGCTGATGACGTCCACTTCGCAAATCACGGTCACCGGCGAGGACTATCTTGAGGCCATTTTGCGGCTGGTAAATGAAAAGGGCGCAGCTCGCGTCCGCGACATCGCCAGCGTCTTGTCGGTCCACAAATCGACCGTCAGCGCGTCGTTGAAGAGCCTTTCGGAAAGAGGATTCGTCAACTACAGTCCCTACGAAATCACCACCCTGACGCCCCAGGGCCGGGAAATCGCCGAGGACGTGACTCGCCGGCACGAGATTGTTCGCGATTTTTTTGTCGAGGTGCTTGCCGTCGAGGACGGCGTTGCGAATGCGAACGCATGCCGGGCCGAACATATTTTGGATGCGGATGTATTGGATCGGCTGGCCACTTTTGCTCGTTTTATCCAGGATTGTCCCACCGCTCGCGAACAATGCTTGAAGCAGTTTCGCGCCTACTACCGGCGTCGGGCCAAAGCGTCGGGCGGCGTTTGTCTGGATCAACTGCGTCCCGGCCAAAAAGGCAAGATCGCCCGGGTTGCCGGCGCAGCGACTGTCCGGCGGCGCATGGCTGCAATAGGCGTCGTGCGCGGAGCACCGGTCGAGGTGGTCGATTCGCCTCAGTTGGGCGAATCCATCGAGTTGAAGCTTAACGGCCGGCCGCTTGCGTTGCAGAAACGCGAGGCGGCCGATATCCATGTTGAAATCTAGCGCTTTGTCACAATTAAGATTTTGGGTGCCACTGGCTATGCCAGTGCCCGGTTTTCCTTGAACGGCCAAGCAAAGCACTGGCATAGCCAGTGGCACCCAATCCTAAAATCAAAGGTTGACAAAGCACTAGGTCCCACCGTCTTTTTTTGATTGCACGACGTTAGGCCGCAATGACGCATAAAAAAACACCTGCAACGACGCCGCTGCCCGGGCTAAGGCCGAATGCCCGGGCGAAAGTCGTTTCGCTTGGCGGAGGGACTGAATTCAAGCAGCGATTGGCCTCGATGGGAATCCTTCCCGGCGCGGAATTGAAGGTGGTCCGATGCGGATCGGCCGGGCCGGTGATCGTCGAGGTGCGAGGCGGCCAGTACATCCTCGGGCATGGCATGGCCCAGCGCGTTGTAGTCCAGCGGGTGCCTTAGTCTTAGCAGGGCCGGCTTGCTTGCCGCCGGTCAAATTGATGGATTCCGTTCCACACAAGCCGGTTACGATCGCCTTGGCCGGCAATCCGAACGCCGGCAAGACGACGATTTTCAACAACCTGACCGGCGCACGCCAACACGTCGGCAACTATCCCGGCGTGACGGTCGAGATCAAGGAAGGTCGGTTTTGGCATCAAGGCCGCGAAATTCGCGTCGTGGACTTGCCGGGCACGTACAGCCTGACCGCCTATTCGCCCGACGAGCTGGCCGCGCGGAACTTCGTCATCGAGCAGCGGCCCGACGTGGTGGTGAACGTGTTGGATGCGTCGAATTTGGAACGCAACCTCTATCTGGCGGTTCAATTTCTCGAGCTGGGCGTTCCTTTGATTTTGGCGCTGAATATGAGCGACGCGGCCGAGGCGCGCGGATGCCGCATCGACGTCGTTCTGCTTGCAAAATTGGGGGGGGCGGCGGTCGTGCCGACCGTCGGAAACCAGGGCCGAGGAACGGCCGAGCTGAAAGACGCCGTTCTGAAGACGGCCGGCGCGTCGGCCGCGGACCGGCCTGCGCCGATTCCTTACGAACGCCACCTGGAAGACGATCTGGCAAAGCTTGTCAAGCTCTTGGAGCAGACGCCGGCGCTTACGGAGAAATACAACGCCCGGTGGCTGGCCATCAAGCTTCTGGAAAACGACCCGCAGGCGCGCGGGCTGGTCGAGCCGCTTGGCGAGGCCGGGCCCCCGATTCTCGCCGCGGTCGGCGCCGCCGCAAAACGCATCGAAAAGGCCTTCGGCGACTCGCCGGAAATCGCTATTGCCGACCAGCGCTACGGCCTGATCGCCGGCGTTTGCCGCGAGGCGGTCCGGTGGACCGTCCAAACGCGCCGGCTGCTGTCGCATCGCATCGACGACGTGGTGCTCAATCGGTATCTGGGCATTCCCATCTTTCTGGTCGTGATGTATCTCGTCTTTAAACTCACGTTCACGCTGGGCGAACCGCCCATGCTGTGGATCGAATCGCTGTTCGGCTGGATTGGCCGAAGCATCGGTTCGCTGTGGCCGGCCGGATCGCAAAGCGCGCTGAAGTCGCTGGCGGTCGACGGCGTCGTCGGAGGCGTGGGCGGGGTGCTCGTGTTCTTTCCCAATATCCTGCTGCTTTTCCTTGCGATCGCCGTGTTGGAAGACTCGGGCTACATGGCCCGCGCCGCGTTTCTCGTCGATCGGTTCATGCACAAGATCGGGCTCCACGGAAAGAGCTTTATTCCAATGCTGATCGGCTTCGGCTGCACGGTGCCGGCCATCATGGCGACGCGCATCCTGGAAACCCGGCGCGATCGGCTGACCGTAATGTTGGTGCTGCCGCTGATGAGCTGCGGCGCAAGGCTTTCGATCTACGCCTTGTTCATCCCCGCGTTTTTTTCTGAAGCGTGGCGGGCGCCGATCCTGTGGATTCTTTACCTGATCGGAATCGCGTTGGCCGTTGTTTTGATCAAACTGCTTCGCCTAACGATCTTTCGCGGCGAAATCACTCCGTTCGTCATGGAATTGCCGCCCTATCGCATGCCGACCGTTCGCGGAACGCTGTTGCATGTGTGGGAGCGCGCCTCGGAATTTTTGTGCAAGGCCGGCACGGTCATCGTGCTGATTTCCGTCGTGCTTTGGGCGATGATGAGCTATCCGAAGCTTCCTGAAAGCCAACGGTCGGGACTCGACAAAGATCAGGCCGCCCAGGCGGCGCTCGCCCACTCGTTCGCCGGGCGAATCGGACTTGCGATCGAGCCGGTCATGCGCCACGTCGGCTTCGACTGGAAGACGAGCACGGCCCTGCTGGGCGCATTCGCCGCCAAGGAGGTTTTTGTGGCGCAACTGGGCATCGTCCACGCACTGGGCGAGGCCGACGAAGAGTCGCCGCCGCTGCGCGCCGTGCTCCAACGCGAATACACGCCGCTCCAGGCGTTTTGCATCATGCTCTTCTGCCTGATCAGCATCCCCTGCGTGGC
>CAYMQL010000104.1:0-6839 GCA_964392255.1 uncultured Planctomycetaceae bacterium
GCGGCCACGCCATTGTTCCAGCAGCGTCGATACGACGAAGGCTTGCGGGCGATCGAGGCGGGCATCGAGGCCATTCGCGAGTTTCTCGATGAATACGACCAGGGCCACCGGGCCGACGAGTGCGTCGAGCTGGTCAGCTTGGAGCGGTGGCGCGACGAAATTCTCAGCAGCGAGAAACGCGCCGCCGCCGCACGGCCCAAAAGCGCCGCCGAGTTGCTGCGCCGGCAGCTTGAGGCGGCCGTCGCCGCAGAGGAATTCGAGCAGGCCGCCCGGCTTCGCGACGAAATCCGCAAACTGGGCGACGGCGCCGAGAAACCAAGCACCGAGTAGCAGACGACGCCCTATGAAGCTGATTCGCGACCTGAACGTTTTTCCCAAAGAGCTTCGCGGCGGCGCCGCGGCCATCGGCAACTTCGACGGCGTTCACCTGGGCCACGCGAGGTTGGTCGAGCGGCTGCGGGCGATGGCCAACGCCGTCGGCGGGCCGGCCGTCGCGTTTACGTTCGATCCGCCCCCGGCCCGAATCCTGCATCCCGACGCCGCCCCCGAACCTTTGGTCTGGATCGACCGCAAACTCGATCTGCTCGCCGAGTTGGGCGTCGATGCCGCGGTGGTTTATCCCACCGATCAGGCGTTTCTGAATCTCGAAGCCCAGGCGTTCTTCGACGACGTCGTTCGGCAGCGACTTGGAACGAGGGCGATGGTCGAGGGGCCGAACTTTTATTTTGGACGCAATCGGTCGGGCAACGTCGAGTCGCTGCGGCAGTTCTGCGCCGAGGCTGACATGCCCTTTGAAACGCCCGAACCGGTTGTGGTGGGCGGCCAGATGGTTTCGAGCTCGCGTTTGCGCGGGCTGATCGCGGCCGGGCGCGTCGAAGAGGCCGCCGCCATGCTCGGCCGTCCCCATCGGATTCGGGGCATCGTGGTGCGTGGGGCCGGACGCGGCGCCACGCTCGGCTATCCGACGGCCAACGTTGGCCAAAGCGACACGCTGCTGCCGGGCGAGGGGACGTACGCCGCACGGGCTCTGGTCGAGCAGATTTGGCATCCGGCCGCAGTGAGCCTCGGGCCGAATCCCACATTCAACGAGGCCGGTCGGAAGGTCGAAGCCTATCTGATTGGATTTCAAGAGATGATCTACGATCGGCCGATCGAGGTTGACTTTCTGACGCGGTTGAGGGAGATTAAGCGGTTTGCGTCGGTCGACGAGCTGGTCGCGCAGATGGCCCGCGACGTGGCCCGCACCCTCGAAATCACCTCGAACACCGCCTGATGATGATTGACTGGTCCCACTTTGTCGAAATTGTCGGCCGCTGCCAACGATTCCTGCTGACGACCCATATCCGTCCCGACGGCGACGCGATTGGATCCGAACTTGCGATGGCGGCGATTTTGGAATCGCTGGGCAAGGACGTGTTGGCGTGCAATGCGTTCGCCGTGCCGCCTAATTTGCGATTTCTCGATCCGCAACGGAAGCTCAAACAGTTGGGGGTGGACCTTGCGCCGGAAGATTTGAATGACCGCGAAGCGCTGATCATTCTGGACACGACGGCGTGGGCCCAGTTGGGCGACATGGCCGAGGTGGTCAAGAACTCGAAGGCGGTCAAGCTCGTATTGG
Source organism: uncultured Planctomycetaceae bacterium (assembly GCA_964392255.1). Taxonomy (GTDB): domain Bacteria; phylum Planctomycetota; class Planctomycetia; order Pirellulales; family Thermoguttaceae; genus CAYMQL01. The sequence continues at coordinate 1,619 of CAYMQL010000104.1, forward strand.
ATCACCACGTCAGCGGCGACGATCTGGGAGCAGAGCTGTTCAAAAACGCGGAGGCCGAAGCCGCCGGCCGGCTTGTGGTCGAGGCGGCCGATCAGTTGGGCGTGCCGCTTTCGCCCGAAATCGCACGGGCCGCGATGGTCGCCCTGGCCACCGACACGGGCTGGTTCCGCTTTTCGTCGACCACGGCCGAAACGCTGCGGCTGGCGGCACGGCTGGTCGACGCCGGCGCGGTTCCCGACCTACTCTATAAAGAACTCTACGAAAACGACAGCCACGGCCGGTTGCAACTGGTCGGCCGGGCTTTGGCGCACACCCAAGTGGAAATGGACGGCCGCTTGGTTTACACCTGGCTCGAACAGAGCGATTTTGCTGAGGCCGGCGCGCTGCCGTCCGACAGCGAAGACATCATCAATCTGACGCTTTCGATCGGCGGCACCGAGGCGGCGATTATTTTGGTCGAGCAGGCCGCCGGCGGATTCAAAATCAGCTTGCGCAGTCGTTGCGCATTGGATTGCAGTAAAATCGCCGAGCAGTTCGGCGGAGGCGGGCACAAAAAGGCCGCCGGCGCATTTTTGACCGGAGATTTAATTGCGGCCCGCGATACCATTCTCGCCGCGGTCCGCGCCGCAATGCCGGCGGCCTGAATCGCAAAACCAAATCGCCCAGAAAACCACCCAAAACCGCAAAAAAACACACAACAGCGGCTGATTCTGTCCTATCCCCTCTCCACTCTCCCCTCTCCACTCTCCCCTCTCCACTCCCATGACGCCATCCGCCGACCGGCCGCTTTCCGTTTGGGAGCTGACCTCACAGATCAAAGACCTGCTCGAAGCGGCGTTTCCCGAGGTGTGGGTGGCGGGCGAAATCTCGAACTTTGCCCGTCCGCAGTCGGGCCATTGCTATCTGACGCTCAAGGACGATCGCGCGCAACTGCGGGCCGTCATGTGGCGCGGCGTCGCCGTGCGATTGCGCTTCGATCCGCACGACGGCTTGGAGGTGGTTTGTCGCGGGCGGCTCGATCTGTACGCCCCGCGAGGCAGCTATCAGTTGATCATCGAAGACATCATGCCCAAGGGCATGGGGGCGCTGGAGCTGGCGTTGCGGCAGCTTCGCGAGAAGCTGGCGCGAGAAGGGCTTTTCGATCCGGCCCGAAAACGGCCGCTGCCGGCGCTCGCCCGACGCATTGCCGTGGTGACCAGCCCCACCGGGGCGGCCATCCGCGACTTTCTCCAGGTGTTGGGCCGGCGATGGCGCGGAGCCGACGTGCTGGTGGCGCCGGTCCGCGTGCAGGGTGAAGGGGCCGCCGCCGAAATCGCCGCCGCCATCGCAACGCTCAATCGCTTGACGCCGCCGCCCGATTGCCTGGTCGTCACTCGCGGCGGCGGCAGCATGGAAGACCTTTGGGCTTTCAACGAAGAGGCGGTCGTCCGCGCAATCGCCGCCTCAGAAATCCCGGTCGTCTCGGCCGTGGGTCATGAAATCGACGTGACGCTTTCCGATCTGGCAGCCGACGTTCGGGCACTGACGCCCAGCGAAGCGGCCGAGTTGGTCGCACCCGCGGCCGAAGAGCTGGTTGCCCAGTTGCGACAGGTCGAGCGGCGATTGGCCGGCGCTCTGCGAGGGCGAACCGAGCGGGCCCGCTCGCGGCTCGAAGCGTTGACGCGCCATGCGGCGTTTCGACGTCCCTATCAGCGCATTTTTGAGTTGGCCCGACGGCTCGACGAGTTGGACGCCCGCGCGGCGCGCGCAATCGGCGGACAGGTGCGGCTTGCCCGGCAGCGAACCGATGCGGCGGCCGGACGCCTCGAATCGCTCAGTCCGCTGGCAGTGCTTGGACGCGGATACAGCCTGACGCAGCGCGACGGCGATGGACAAATCGTTCGCGACGCCGCGCAGCTTGCGCCGGGCGAGCGGATTGCGACCCGTTTTGCCCGCGGCCGGTGCATTAGCCGCGTCGAGCGAATCGACTGAGACTTTTACGCACCGGCGAGACAAACGGAATAGAATTTTCCGCCGTCGGCAGCCAGCGATTCGAGCATGGCGGTCGGCACGGTTCGCGGTCCCGGCGTTAGCGACCGCACGAGTCCGGCGATTCGCCGCGCGCCGAGGCCGTCGGCCCACCAGAGCAAGCCGCCCTTTGCGGCCGGAAATCCCAACCCAAAAAGCACGGCCAGATCGACGTCGCGGGGATCGGCGACGGCGCCTTCTTCCAGAATGCGCGTCGCTTCGAGCAACATCGGCAACACCAGGCGATTGCCGATGTCGTTTTGCGGCGGTCGGGCCGAGGCTTCGATCCACGGTGCGATCACGTCGGCCAGCGCCGGATCGACCTGGCACGTTGCAGCCGCGCCGCCGGCATCGATTTCGGCGCCGTCGGCGTAGGAAAAGAAGCCGGCTTTCGTCTTTCGGCCAAGCCGGCCCGCCTTGACCATCGCCACCAGCAGCGGCGACGAAACCACGCGATCGGGAAACGCGGCGGACAAGACCCAGGCAGCGTGTAAGATCGTATCTAACCCAATTTCGTCCATCATTTGCAGCGGTCCCATCGCCATGCCGAACTCGGCGGCGGCAGCTTCGATGGACTCCGGCGGCACGCCTTCGCGCAACATTTCGAGCGCTTCGCCCAAGTACGGAAACAGCAGCCGATTGACGACAAATCCCGCCCCGTCGCGCACCACGATGGGCATGCGGTCGATTCTGCGGGCGTGGGCCAGCACGGCGGCAATGGTCCGGTCGCTTGTTTGCGGGCCGCGGATCAGTTCGACCAGCGGGCGTTCGCGCACGGGATGACAAAAATGCAGGCCGCAAAATCGCGACGCATCCGGAAATCCCGCTGCCATCTCCGCAATCGGAATCGTCGACGTATTCGAGGCCACGACGGCATCGGCGGCCAGATGCTCCCGCAACTGCGAGAACAATCGCCGCTTGACGGGCAGACTCTCGGCAACGCATTCGAGCACCAAATCGCACCGGGCCGCTTGCGACACGTCGGCCGTCGGACGCAGCAAACGCTGGAACGGCTGCGGCGCCAGGTGGGCGCCGGCCTCGCGCAGCTCGGCCGCCACCGACGCACGGGCGCGATCCAGCGCGGCGGGGTTGGCGTCGTGAATGATCACCGGCAGACGGTGCATCACGTGCGCGGCGGCAATGCTCGTGCCCATCGTCCCGGCCCCGATAATGCCGACGCTGCGAATTTTCGGCGACGCAATGGGCAATGATTCCGCAGATTGGCCCTGGCGGCGCCATTCGGCGATCCAGCGAACATGTTCAATCGCAGCGTTTTGCATGGCATTTTGTGTGCGGACGGCGACGGATTATGCGACCGATTGGATTGGGCTTTTAGCGAGTCAGGTTGTATCTGCGGCCCAAGGTTTGCAGATTGCGAATGGCGCCGGTGCTCAGCAACGATAGGCTGAACATCCGCCGCATCGGACCGGTGACACGCGCTAAGTAGTTGTCGGTCGCGATCAGCTTGTCGTCGATAATGTAGAGGCGATCGCCGGGCAGAAGTTGGTAGTTCGTCGCGGTCGAGCCGCCGGCGGTGATGGATTCGAAGTCGATCGGCAGCACCTGCGAGTCGGCGGCGCCGGCTGGTCCCGGACGCACGATCCACATCGTTCCGCTCGCAATCGGCGGCACGCCTTGAATCGCCGCGATGGCGTCGAGCACCGTTTCGTTGCCGGTGCTGCTGAATCGCCGGATGCCCTCGCCGGCGCCCGCCCCGGCGACGATGACATAATACTTTTTGCTGGCGTAGCGCATTACGCTAAGGCCCAGCTTCGGTCCGTCGAAGTAATGGGCCATCTGTTTTTCTAACGCCGTAGAGGCCTCTGCGACCGTCATGCCCGACACGTAAAGCGTCCCGTACATGCCCAGATTGATCGTGCCGTCGGCGTCGACTTCGCGAGGTCCGCTGAGTTGCTGAATGGCGCCCGATCGCGCCATGCGCACGCTGACCCTCGGCTGGGCGAGAATTTTCTTCAACTGGTCGGTGATCGCCTGCTCGGCCTCTTCGAGCGAGAGTCCCAGCAGCACGACCTTTCCGTAGGCGGGGCCCAGATTCACGGTCCCGTCGGCGTCGATCAGATAATAATTGTACAGCGGGTGGTCGGGCAGCGTTCCGGCGGCCCGAATTTCGGTTACGTCGTAAATATCGAGCCGATACGGTTGCCTCGGAATCAGTCGGGTTGCCTCGATTTGAAGAACGTCGGGCGGCTCGATGCGATAGCTCGGCAGCGAAACCTTCGACAGTTCCCGCGGCAACGCAGGATCGCGGCAATCGAGGACCGACAACGAGACGGGCCGCAGCCCCGCGTCGGCGAAGACTTGTGCAGCAGTCGCCGACGGCTGCGACGGTGCCGCCCCGCGAAGCTCCGAACCATTAAGTCCCAACAGAAGACATCCCGCACAAACCGCCAAGGCCCGAACGCAACCGTTTGCCGGCGTTGCGCGGCCGATCGGCAATCGGCAACGGCGGATCGAGAAGCGGCATTTCAATATGCGTTGGGACGCTTTCATATGATTGAGTCAAATTAAGGTGAAATGCGGAGTCTGGCGAAAATGGGGGCTAGATTACCGAGTTTACCGAATCGATATCGTCGTCATTATCGGCATACTCAACCACAGACTTTGCCGGTTTGGCGGCAAAACCGCCCGGCATCCCCCCGGACGTGGCCGTGCTAAGGTTGCACAGGGCGACGGCGGCAACTAAACTCGGCTGTCGGCGCGAACGAAACAGGTCTGGTCGAGGCATCGATGAATCGCAAGGCATTGATTACCGGAATCACGGGGCAGGACGGTTCCTATCTGGCCGAGTTTCTGTTGGCCAGGGGCTACGAGGTCCACGGCATGGTGCGCCGCGCCAGCACCGAGAATTTCGAGCGCATCGGCCGGCTGCACGGCCGCATCACGATCCATCAGGCCGACTTGCTCGATCAGTTGTCGATCATCACGATCATCCAGGACGTGCGGCCGCACGAGGTTTACAATTTTGCCGCGCAGAGTTTTGTGCCCACCAGTTGGTCGCAGCCGCTTCTGACCGGAGAGTTCACCGCGCTGGGCGTAACCCGCGTCCTCGAGGCCGTTCGACTGGTCGATCCGGCGATCCGCTTCTATCAGGCCAGCAGCAGCGAGATGTTCGGCAACGTGTGCGAGGAACCGCAGAACGAAGAAACGTCGTTCTGGCCGCGGAGCCCCTACGGCGTCGCCAAGGTCTACGGCC
>CAYMQL010000104.1:6849-7715 GCA_964392255.1 uncultured Planctomycetaceae bacterium
TCAACTACCGCGAAAGCTACGGAATTTACGCCTGCTCGGGCATTCTGTTCAACCACGAATCGCCGTTGCGGGGCAAGGAGTTCGTCAGCCGCAAAATCTCCGACGCCGTGGCGCGCATCAAGCTGGGCGCGCAGGACAAACTCGTGCTGGGCAATCTCGACGCGATGCGCGACTGGGGATTCGCCGGCGACTACATCGAGGCCGCTTGGCTCATGCTGCAACAAGAACAGCCCGACGATTATGTCGTCGCCACCGGCGTGAAACATTCGGTCCGCGATCTGGTGGAGTTGGCCTTCCACCATGTCGGGCTCGACTGGCGCGACTACGTCGAGACCGATCCGAAACTGTTTCGACCGGCCGAGGTCAACACCCTTCGCGGCGACGCCGCCAAGGCGCGGCGCGTTCTCGGCTGGGCGCCGAAAGTCTCGTTCGCCGAGTTGATCCGCATGATGGTCGACGCCGATCTGGAGCGGGTGCGGCGCGAATTGGCCGAGCGCGAATAGCCGGCCTGGGCAAGGGGCTCAGGGAATCGTTCACGGAGACGGGGCCCTTCTTGCGTTGCGACGAAGAATCGAGCCTGGCGGGGGATTGTCCCCTTTAGTCCGTCCTGATTATCTGGCGAGGAGCACCGATCATTGATCATTGTTGGTCTTCTCATTCTTGGCGACCCCTTGGCGTGCAACCGCGACAGTGGTGGTGATTTTAAACTCGTCGTGGCGGAATCGCGGGTCGGGTTTCAGCGGACCCAGCAGAAAGAGGACGACGGCCAGGGAAATCAAGGGCATGATGCTGTAGCCGACAATTACGGGCGTGTACCCATAACGGTGAACTATCTGGCCGCTAAGCCACATGAAGAGCATTCCCCC
>CAYMQL010000105.1:0-7680 GCA_964392255.1 uncultured Planctomycetaceae bacterium
CGAACGTCATGTGCGTCAGGTCGTTCGTGCCGAACGAGAAGAACTGGGCGGTCTTGGCCATCTTGTCGGCCAGCAGGCACGCACGGGGAATCTCGATCATCGTGCCGTAGAGGCAGGACACTTCGAGGCCCATCTGCCCTTCGACTTCCTTCTTCACGCGGTCGAAGATGCCTTTGGTGACGTCAAGCTCCCGCACGTCGCAGGTGACGGGGACCATCAGTTCCGGCTTGGGCGACTTGCCGGCCTTCTTCAGTTCGGCGGCCGCCTCGAAGATTGCGCGAATCTGCATTTCGGTCACTTCAGGATAGGTGATGCCCAAGCGCACGCCGCGGTGGCCCATCATCGGGTTCGTCTCGTGCAGGGCCTCGCCTCGCTTCTTGATGTCGAACGGGCGGATGCCCAACGCAGCGGCCAGTTCCTTCTGTTTGGCTGCATCTTGCGGCACGAACTCGTGCAGCGGCGGGTCCAACAGCCGGATCGTCACCGACAGGCCGTCCATCGCCTCCAACGTGCCCTTGATGCTCTTCTTGACGTAGGGGAACAACTCGGCCAACGCGGCCTTACGTTCCTCGACCGTCTTGCTGAGGATCATTTTCCGCAGCAGGAACAAGGGCTCGTCCGATCCGACGCCGTAAAACATGTGCTCGGTGCGGAACAGACCGATGCCCTCGGCGCCGAACTGCCGAGCGACCTTGGCGTCTTCCGGCGTGTCGGCGTTGGTTCGCACGCCCAGCGTGCGGAACTTATCGACCAGCTTCATAAAGCCCTGGAACCGCGGATTCTCGGTGGCGTCCATCATCTCGAGCGCCCCGGCGTAGACCTTGCCCTTCGTGCCGTTCAGCGTGATCAGGTCGCCTTCCTTGAGCTTCACGTCGCCGACCGAGAGCCGCTTGCCCGAAAGGTCGATCTTCAGATCGCCGGCGCCGACGATGCAGCACTTGCCCCAGCCGCGGGCCACCAACGCCGCGTGGCTGGTCATGCCGCCGCGGGCGGTCAAAATGCCCTCGGCCGCACGCATGCCCTCGACGTCCTCGGGGTTGGTCTCTTCGCGGACCAAAATCACGGTCTCGCCGCGTTTGGCCCACTCGACCGCGTCGGCCGAGGTGAAGACGATCTTGCCGCAGGCGCCGCCCGGTCCGGCCGGCAGGCCCGAGAGGAACGCCTCGGCGCTCTTCTCGGCGGCCGGATTGATGATCGGGTGCAACAGCTCGTCCAACTGCGCCGGCTGCACGCGCGTCACCGCGGTCTTTTCGTCGATCAGGCCCTCGGCGAGCATGTCCATCGCCATATTCAGGGCCGCGGTGCCGGTCCGCTTGCCGTTGCGGCATTGCAGCATGTACAGCTTGCCCTCTTGGATGGTGAACTCGATGTCCTGCATGTCGTGGTAGTGCTGCTCCAGCTTGCTGCGGATGTCGTCGAGTTGCTTGTAGCTCTCGGGCCACTCGATCTCGAGCGACTTCAGGTGCTGGTTCTGCGGGTTCTTCGTCTGTTCATTCAACGGGCTGGGCGTGCGGATGCCGGCCACGACGTCCTCGCCCTGGGCGTTGACGAGCCACTCGCCGTAGAACTTGTTTTCGCCCGTGGCCGGGTTGCGCGAAAAAGCCACGCCCGTGGCCGAAGTCTCGCCCAGATTGCCGAACACCATGCTCTGCACGTTGCAGGCGGTGCCCCATTCGCCGGGGATGCCTTCGATCTTGCGGTAGGAAACCGCGCGGCGGCCTTCCCAACTCTTAAAGACCGCGCCGATCGCGCCCCAAAGTTGCTCCTGCGGATCGTCGGGGAACTCGCGGCCTAGCACCTCTTGGACCTTCTTCTTGAAGCTCTCGCAAAGCTTCTTCAGATCGGCGGCCGTCAGGTCGGTGTCCGAGGTGTACTTCTTCGACTTCTTCATCTTGGCCATCAAGTGCTCGAGCTGCTTGCGGATGCCCTTGCCCTCGGCCGGCTCGATGTCTTCGGCCTTCTCCATCACCACGTCGGAATACATCATGATCAACCGGCGATAGGCGTCGTAGACGAACCGCTCGCTGCCCGACTTCTTGATCAGCCCGGGAATCGTCTTCGGGCACAGGCCGACGTTCAACACAGTTTCCATCATGCCGGGCATCGACGTGCGGGCACCGCTGCGGCAGCTCAGCAGGAGCGGATTTTCGGAGTCGCCGAACGTCATGCCCATCGCCTGTTCGGTCTTTTGCAAGGCCGCGGCCACTTCGTCGCGGAGCGATTGGGGGAACTGACGCCCTTCGGCAAAAAAGGCGGTGCAGAACTCGGTGCTGATCGTAAAGCCGGCGGGGACGGGCAGACCCAGCTTGGCCATCTCGGCCAAGTTGGCGCCCTTGCCGCCGAGGGTGTTTTTCATGCTGGCGTCGCCTTCGGTGCCCTGCGGGCCGAAGAAATACACGTATTTGCTGGTCATTTCTGCGTGTCCTTCGTGAGATGTCACAAAAAAACTGTAGTTTATGCTCTTTTTCCGCCGCCGCGACAAACGATGCCGCCGCGCCGGCTTGGCGCCGATCCGCCGTCAGGCGTCCAAAACGAAACCAAAAAGTTTATCAGCCGGGCAAGCAGGCGTCAAGGATCGATGCACAATGGTCCGAAAAGGGGGTATAGCGGCATTGGTACTCGGCACATCGGTCACGGTGCGTGCAAGCACGCACCCTACCCAAAACGCCGAAAATCCATAACTGCACCCTGTACGCTCGGCAAATCGCCGACGGCATCACGATACTCACCTCCAACCCTCTAATGCAACACTTCGCCTTAACTGCGGCGGCGTTCGAGGGCGGGCTGGTGGCCGTGGCCATCGTGCTGGGGTGGCTGCTTGGCCAGCCGCCGCTAGAGACGTTTCGGCCCGACTTGCGCGGTGCGGCCTGGGGGATTGCGGCGACGCTGCCGCTTGCGGGGCTTTTCTGGATTTGTTTCAACGCCCCGCTGCGGCCGATGCAAGACATCGCCCGCTTTCTCGAACAAACGCTCGTTCCCCTGTTTCGCGACTGCAATCTGACGCAACTGGCAATTATCGCCGCGCTGGCCGGCGTCGGCGAGGAAATGCTCTTTCGCGGCGTCGTCCAGGCGGCCGTAGCTCGCGAAATCGGCGGCCCGCACGGCGTTTGGTTCGGGCTGCTGATCGCCTCGATGTTGTTCGGGCTGCTGCACAGCGTCACGCCGACCTACGCCCTGCTGGCCGGATTAATCAGCTTGTATCTTGGCGGACTATGGCTGGCGTGCGGCAATCTGCTCGCCCCCATGACCGCGCACGGCCTCTACGATTTTCTCGGACTGGTCTATCTGGTTCGCGTGAAAAAGGCGTGAAAAAGGAGGCAGACAGACTTGTCGGGCGTCACGCGAAGACCTCGATCCCCTTCGCGGCAGGCTGGGGGCATGTACTCCTCACACTCCGTGTGAGGAATGTCAGGCACGCTCGACTCGCTACTTGAGCGACGGGACGTGCTCCCAAGGCCCAACCTCAACATCAAGCCAACCTCACGCGGAGCGTGAGGAATACTTACTGCGCGGTGCGTGAGGAATACTTGTCGGGCGTTACGCGAAAATCTCGATGCCCTTGGGGGTTGGCTGGGGGAAGTCGCGGCCGCAGGCGAAGCAGGCCGGGCGATCACGCGGGGCGGGCTTGCCGCAATTCGGACATGCCGGCCGCGCCGGCCAACTGCGATGGGCCAGATATCCAAAATACGCCGGCAGCCCAAACAACAGCACGAACCCCGTCCACACCCACGTCCACGGCAGGCCGTACCGCCGCTGGCGGCGATAGCATACGCCCGCCAGAACGATACTGATGGCGCCTGCAATCAGCAAGCTCAGCCAAAGGCGAGCCCAAGCGTCGTACACACACGCCCAAATCTCGCCCATATTGGCCGGGTGACCATTGATCCAATACCGCCAGAACGCAACCAGGACGAACGCTCCGGGCGACGGGACTGCGAGAGCGGGCAACACGTCATCCTCAAAAAACTTTCTGACGGCAGATTTTGACGGCACGCCAAGACCAAGTTGCTGGCGTCGAATGTCTTTCGTCGCGGTATCGAGCCAAAACACCTCCTCCTTGTAATCGTTGGAATTGCACATCAGAACCCGATCCTTGCCAACCTGATGCCATTCGATCTCTGAAGTGCGGAGTTCCGGCGGAATCGGATAGGCGTCCTTTTGTCGGCCGCGCAGGTCCAACACTAGAACTTGGTCGCGAGTACGCAATAGGATCGAACGCGAGTCAACCCACCGTGGTTCGGACGGGAGCGTTTCCGCTACTTGCGCCGCATAGATCAACCCCTCGCCCTTCCAGCAAGTGCTTGTCGTTCTATTTTGCACGTCGATTCGAATCAGCCCGTCATCCGCGATGAGGAAAGGAATACTGCCAAATCCTGCTCCTCGATGGTCTTTCTCCTCGTACCACGGCAAGTAGCAAATGCTGACGTTCCCCATTCTCTCAATACTGACGGGGAACTGCTCGTCGGCGGGCGGCTCTGCTTGAGAGAAACCATCGCGGCCGATGTAGCCGATTTTGTGCTTCGCATCGATGTCATACCCCACGAAACAGCCGCGGCCATCCGGCTTTCCGTCATGCACAAAGTACCATACTTCGTTCGCCTTCTGGGGTCCATAGAGTTGAACGATGCGGCCGGCCCAGGTCAGACTTCTTGCCTGCGGATTTCCTCTTGGTGGTGCTGCAAGATAAGTTTCGGGCACAAAACCTGGCGAATTGTCGGTTACGGTCCCATCCAGCTTGCGGTAGGTCCATCGCCCGATGCTACCGGAGTACGCGCTAGAGATCAGCGTTCCGTCTTTCAATACATGCAGTCGCGAAATGCGATTGTCACGAGCAAGAAGGCATTCTTCGATGAATGCCCAACCAAGCGCAACTGCGATGCCCCAGAGCACGCCCGCCCCAATGGCCAGCAACAGGCCGAGCCCAAAGGCCGAAAGTCGTTCGCGTAAATCGGTCATCACAGCATCTCCACCGTCATGGTACTTAAGAATAGTCGCGCGTCCGCGCCACAAAGAAGATCACAGCCACAAGCCAAGCATCGACCAAAAGAATCGACAATACCGACAACGCCCACATTCCAAGTTCGGCTCCGACGCCCACTGCCATGATGGTCAACAGTGCGGCGGCAACCAAAGGCAGCACCCGCGACCGATACCATCGGCCCGGGCGAATGCCGGTGAGGAACGTGCCGAGATAGATGATCGTCATCGCAAGCCACATGATCCAAGAGGGAATGGTCATCGACCACTCGAACGGGCTTGCGTGCGTGCCGGGCGCGGCCGCCCAAAGGCTATAGACCACGATCGGCAACATGGAACACACCAAACAGCCGCCGAGGCCCACCAATAGCTTCACGCCGATGATCCACCGGCGGCTGGCCGGGCGATGGTACAAGAATGCATACGTGCCGGGCACCGACTCACCCAAGGTCTGACGCAGCCCGACGGCAATGGCCAGCGCCCCGGCCAGCGGGATGTAGAAATCAAGGAACGTATCCTGGACGAATGGGATAAAAATGACATCTCCTCTGCCGAACGGCAGATGCGGATTGATTTTGACTGCCACCAGATAGGCAAAGGCCGCCAGCGCCAGCAACAGAATTGCGCGCGTCTCGCGCAACTCCTTCAGCGTCATGGCCCAAAACGGGCCGGACAGAAAGCCGCGACCGGCGGTCGCGCCCGGGGCCATGCCTGGAACCGCGCCCAACGGTCGCGGCGTTGTGGTATTCGTGCTACACATTGGCCGTTTCCTCCTCGCCCGCAAAAATCGGCAAGCTGCGCCGCGGGCCGCGGGTGTATTCGATAAAAGCGTCTTCCAAGTTAAACTCGATCTCCTCCGTGCGGCGCGGCCGCAGTGCGTCGAATAGCAGCCGGTGCTCGCCGTTGAAATCGACGACGATCAACTCCAAGTTGCGGCCCACTCGGCGGCAGTTCACCAGCCGGGGACACGGCGGCAACTCGGGCGGATCGCCCTCGAACTCCAACACGATCTTGCGGACCGATTGCTTGAAATGGTCGGTCGGGCAATCGACCCGCAACACGCCGTCGACAAGGATGCCGATCCGGTCGGCCACCCGCTCGACATCGCCGAGGATGTGCGAACTGAACAGGATCGTCCGGCCGCGGCGCTGGATGATTTGGATGAGCGATTCCAGGAAATCGCGCCGCACGACCGTGTCGAGCCCGAGCGTCGGATCGTCGAGGATCAGCAGCTCCGGGTCGGTGGCCACAGCCAGTGCCAAGGCCACCTGGGCCTGCTGGCCGCGCGAGAGCCGGCGGATGCGGCGCTTCGGCGAGAGCTCGAAATGGTCGAGGATTTGCTCCAACAGGCGCTGGTCCCACCGGGCGTAGAAGGCCCGGGTGAAATTGACTGCCTGGCCAATCGTCATCCAGCGGTAGAGCGGATGTCCTTCGGCCAGGTAGGCGATTCGCGCCCGGGTTTCCGGCCGCAGCCGGGCGGAATCCTCGCCCAAGAGTTGGCAGCGGCCGTAGCTGGGTTGGGCCATGCCCAGCAGCATTTTGATGGCGGTGGTTTTGCCCGCCCCGTTGCGGCCCAACAGGCCGTAGACCGTGCCCTGGGCCACGCGAAGGTTCAGACTGTCCAAGGCGCAGTGGCCGTCGTAATACTTGGTCAACCGTTCGGTCGTGATGACGTCGGACATGATGGGGACAAGCTCCGTTGTTATGTCGGCATCGCTCTCTCGTTTAAAATCGAAAAGCGAACGCCGCAATAGCCGGGAGCTAACAGCTCCCGGAATGTTCGCGGATTCACACTTGCACTCCGGGAGCTGTTAGCTCCCGGCTATTTTGTTTGTGATGTTGCATTGTCGATGCGAGTTTTACTACATCTTCGCGATCGGCGGTCGCGGCTTTATGGGGAACGTTTTTCGTTGGACCATTGGAATTGACCGACGCGGGTCGACACCTGCGCGACGACCTCGTCGGCCGAAAAGCCCAGATGCACGGCCTCGGTCAGAAACCGGTCGAGGGCCTCGCGCAGGCGCTGCTGGCGAACTTTTCGCGACAGCTCGCTGCCGGGCTGGGCCACGAACGCGCCGAGGCCCGGCCGCGTGCAAAGCACCCCCTCGCGCTCCAGATCGCTGTAGACCCGGGCGATCGTATTCGGATTCACCACGAGCATGCGCGAAAGCTCGCGGACCGAGGGCAGCCGCTCCTCGGGCCTCAGTTTTCCGCGGGCGACGGCTTCGCGGATTTGGCGGCTCAGTTGCCGGCAGATGGGCTGCCGGCTGGTCGGGTCGATGGTGAATTGCACAAGGGCCTCGCTAACTGTACTAGCCGTTATAGTACAGTTGCGAATCCGCGTCAAGAGGAGTTTTTTGAGATTTTTTGAAAATCTCGGCGGGCTACGGACTTTCAGGCAAGCAATGCCGGATAGCCGGGAGCTAAAAGCTCCCGGAATGTGCATCCGTGCAGCGTTTGCGCTCCGGGAGCTGTTAGCTCCCGGCTATTTTCTTGCGACTATTCTGAGACGCAATCGATAGCTGCTGCGGCTATTGGCGCGACGCCTGCAACGGCACTTCGGGCGCCGGGGCGGCGGTGTAAACGCCCACCGCGTCGACCCCGTCGCCGTTCCAGTCGCCGGCCACGGGGCGGTCGCCCGCCTGGCCAAGCTGGAACACTTTATCCGTGGCGTCGATCTCGCGGTTGTTGTTCGCGTCGAGA
>CAYMQL010000106.1:0-2849 GCA_964392255.1 uncultured Planctomycetaceae bacterium
CAAACCGACAACCGGTCCGGCCGCGAAGACCCACGTGGTTGTTTTGCTGTAGACGGCGCCTTTGTGCAAGAGTTTCCAAAGATCGAAATAGGCTTGCAGCAGCGGCGGCCCGCGGCGGCCCGCGACCCACGCCTTCACCCGGTTGATTACTCCCGGCAGCAAAGGCGCCAACAACAGGGCGCAGGCGACGTGAATCATCGATGCAAGCATGGACATCTACCTACCAGAGCTTCCAGATCAAGAGCGCGAGAATGGTCAAAGCGATATAGAGCACGTAAATCTGTATCCGGCCTTCCTGCAACCAGCGCAGCTTCGAGGCCGCCCACGCAATGCCCAAAAACAACGGTTCATAAATGCGCCGCCGGAACAGATCGGGGGCGTGGGTGTGCAGCCGGGCGCCTTTTGGGAACAGACCGTGCGGCGGATGAATCTCGTCGCGAGGTTGCAAAAACAACCGGAACAGTTGCACGATCGGCCGGGCGTACGACGACGCGGTGTATTGCATGCGCGGCGCGGGCGCGGCGTAGCCGCAATCCCACGTAACGCTCTGCTCGACGCGGCGGCCGGCCAAAAGCTTCTGCCGGGCGTAGGCGACGAGCGCAATCAGCCCGAGCAAGATGTAAGACCCGAGCGCAATCCCCGTCAGCGGTTCGACGGCACTCGCCGCAGTGTCTCCCCTCTCCCTTTGGGAGAGGGGCAGGGGGTGAGGGCCTTGTGGGCTGTCTTGCGTTAGTTCGAGGCCGTCTGCGCCGACAGCCCTCACCCTAGCCCTCTCCCGGAGGGAGAGGGGACTTGTTTCGGCTGTGTCCCGATGTGAAACGGATCTTTGATCTGACAAAACAACAGCCGCCGCCGGCTGGAACACTTGCGGCCAGAGCGGCGCTGCCAGCCCGATCAGGATGCAGAGGCTGGCAAGCACGATCATCGGCCATCGCATCGCCGAGGCGGCCTCATGGGCGTGAGTTGCCGCTTCGCTGCGCGGTTCGCCGAGAAACACGATGCCAAAGGCTTTTGTGAAACAAGCCGCGGCCAATCCGCCGATCAACGCCAGCCCGGCCACCACCAGCACGGCCAACATGGGCCACGCGGGAACGCCGCGGACTCCGCCGCCAAGGCCGGCCATCACGCCAAGGTAGATCAGAAACTCGCTTACAAAACCGTTCAGCGGCGGCAGCCCGGAAATGGCCGCTGCACCAATTACGAACGTCGCGCCGGTGACCGGCATCCGCTTCAGCAGGCCGCCCAGCCGGTCGATCTCGCCCGTGCCGGCGGCGTGCAGCACCGATCCGGCCCCGAGAAACAGCAGGCTTTTGAACACGGCATGATTGACCACGTGCAGCAGCGCGCCGGTCAGACCGAGGGCCGCCATCGCCGGATTCTCGTACGCGATTCCCAAGAGGCCGACGCCGAGCCCGAGGGCGATGATGCCGATGTTTTCGACGCTGTGGTAGGCCAGCAGGCGTTTCAGATCGTGCTGCGCCAGTGCATAAAGCACGCCGAGAACGCCGGAAACTGCGCCCATGGCCACCAGCGTCCAACCCCACCAGGCATCAGGCGGGCCGAGCATCGCAAGCACGCGCAGCAGGCCGTAGATGCCCGTCTTGATCATCACGCCGCTCATCACGGCCGACACGTGCGACGGCGCGGCCGGATGGGCCTCGGGCAGCCAGACGTGCATTGGAATGAATCCGGCCTTCGTGCCGAACCCGATCACGGCCAGCACGAAAAAGACGCCGCTCGGCGCGGCCGCCGTCGAGAACTGATCGAAATCGAGCGATCCGGCGCCCTTGCCCAACAACAGAAACAGCGCCAGCAAAAAGGCCGTGCCGAGGTGCATCGCCACGAGGTAAAACCAGCCGGCCCTGCGGACGCTCTCCTTGTCGTCGTCCTGGATCACCAGAAAGAACGACGCCAGCGACATGAGTTCCCAGCCGATCAGAAACAGCACGCCGTTGCGCGCCGCGACGACCGTCAACATGCTGGCCGTCAGCAGATTGAAAAAGAACCACGAGGCGCCGAGATTTATATTGTCGGCGTGCGACCGAAGATATTCGCTTCCATACAGCGCCGCCAGCAGAGTCACCAACGCAATGGCGGCGGCAAAAACGGCGGAAAGCGGATCGAGCTCCAAATAGACCGAGCCCAGCGGCAAGGACCAGTCCGAACGCAGCGATTGGGGATGTCCGGAAATCAGCACGCAGAGCGACGGCGCCAGCGCGACGGCGCCGCCTAGTAAAGCGCCACACATGCCGATCCGATTCGCCGCGTTCGGGCTGCGGCCTGCGACCAACGCGCCGACACCACCGACCGCCAAGATCGCTAGCGCTGTCAAAAACCAAACCATGACGGAGGGACTTTCTAAGGATGCGGCGTCGGCGGTGGAAGGCTCTGTTCGACCGATTGGCTTGCGGCGAAGATTTCGTCGCGCGAGCCTTGTCGCGCGATCGCCTCGGCAAAAACCGGTTGACGCAGCGCAAAGCCTAGTCGAGCCAGCAGATGAAGGTGGGCGCGGATCGTGGGACTGACAATCGTAAACAACGTGTGAACAGGCCGGCCGTCGATTGCCCCGAACTCAATGGCCTGCTCCAAAAAACACAGCGCGACCATCGGACGCGCTATGTGCATCACGATCGGATTGCGCACGTGCGGCACGGCCACGCCGTTGCCCAGGGCCGTCGAGCCGAGCGACTCGCGGGCTAACAGCACTTGGAGCAGGAAATCGCGGTCGACCTGCTCGGGCAAGGGCATGATGTCGACCAGCGACCGGAGCGCCGATGGCTTGTCCGTTCCGCTAAGTCGATAGTGGACGCCGCCGGGAGCGTGGGGAGCCATACGTCCATAGCCCTGGA
>CAYMQL010000106.1:2859-7675 GCA_964392255.1 uncultured Planctomycetaceae bacterium
TGGACGCCGCCGGCCCGAAGGGCCTCGGTCAAGCTGACGACCCGGCCGCCGCTTTCGGGCTCGACAAAAATGTCGGCCGAGACGTTCAGCCGCTGCGACGTGGCCCATTCGAGCAATTCGGCACGATTGAAACGATATTGCTCGTTGATCCGATATGCCGGCAGACGGCCTTGCTTGACCCAGCGGTAGATGGTCTTTTCCGAGACCCGAAGCAACTGGGCGGAATCGCGAACGCTCAGATCCATTGCTTTTTACAGCGTCAACGCCGACGCAGGCTGGACAAACGGTGACAATTCGGCAATTGTAGGCCGGCATGTCCGGCTGCACAAGGTCATTTGCAGGCCGACTCGATCGAACATGCAGTCCGTATGAGGGGTATCTGCGACCCGTTGACCCATCGCGTCGGGTCTGCTACAACGGAGGAATCTTCAACGTCGCATCCTATTCGAAGGAGAGTCTCGGTGAGTTGCAGCGAGCGCAAAAGAGAGCTTCGGCGTCGGCGGCATCGTAAGAAGAAGGTCGCGCTTTTCTCGCGAAAACTGGCCAAGGCCACCGTTTCGGAGCGAGGCGTCATCGCTGAGAAGCTGCGCAGTCTGACGCCCGGCGGCGAAGAAATCGTCACCCGCTGGGAACTCGTGAAGCGTTAAACGCCGGCCGGTCTATTCGGCTTGCGCCCGTTGCGCGATGTGCAACTGGGCGCGGGTCTGTTCAATAGCTTTTTTGCGCACGGCCATTGCTTCGGGCGTTCTGGCGCTTCGCATTTGGGCTGAGAGAAGTTGTTCTCGCGCGACTGCCGCGTCAATCTCCGCCGCCGGAACCGCTCGCGGGGTCAGAACCGACACCACGTTGTCAAGCACCTCGACGAATCCGCCCTCGACATAGTAGCGATCGGTGCGGTCGCCATTTCGGATGCGCAACTCGCCGCAGCCCAACCGGCCGATCATCGGCGTATGGCCCGGCGCAACGCCGATCTCGCCGTCAAACAGCGTCAGCGCCACGAACTCGGCCGGCCGGTCGCAGAGGGTTTGTTCGGGAGTGACGATGATGCACTGCATGGCGGGAAATGATGAAGGATGAATGTTGAATGATGAATGCTGAACTAGAAACAGACCGGTCAAATCATGTTTTCACACTTTCTGCCCACTAACCACTAGCCACTAGCCACTAGCCCTCCATCTTCTTCGCCTGTTCCTCCGCCTGTTCGATCGGGCCGACGTACATAAACGCCTGCTCGGGCAAGTGGTCCCACTTGCCATCGGCGATTTCCTCGAAACTGCGGATCGTGTCGGCCAGCGGCGTGATTTCGCCGGGCTTGCCCGTAAATACCTCGGCCACCAAGAACGGCTGCGAGAGGAACCGCTCCATCCGCCGGGCGCGGTGGACCACCAGCTTGTCGGCCTCGCTCAATTCATCGACGCCGAGAATGGCGATGATGTCTTGCAGTTCGCGGTAGCGTTGCAAGGTCATTTGCACGCGCCGGGCGATGGCGTAGTGGCGCTCGCCGACGTACTGCGGATCGAGAATGCGGCTCGAGCTGGCCAGCGGATCGACGGCCGGATAGATGCCTTTGGCGCTGATGGCCCGCTCCAGGTAGATGAAGGCGTCGAGCTGGGCGAACGCCGCGGCGGGCGCCGGGTCGGTCGGGTCGTCGGCCGGCACGTACACGGCCTGCACCGAAGTGATCGCCCCCTTGTTGGTCGAAGCGATTCGCTCCTGCAACTGGCCCATCTCGGTGGCCAGCGTCGGCTGGTAGCCCACGGCCGAGGGCATGCGGCCCAACAGGGCCGACACTTCGCTGCCGGCTTGCGAAAAACGGAAGATGTTGTCGATGAACAAAAGCACGTCGGCGCCGAGGGCGTCGCGGAAATACTCGGCCATCGTCAGTGCCGACAGGGCCACGCGCAGCCGCGCGCCGGGCGGCTCGTTCATCTGGCCGAACACCATGCACGTCTGCTCGATGACGTGCCGGCCGGTCTGCCCGATCTCGGATTTCTGCATTTCCAGCCAAAGATCGTTGCCCTCGCGGGTCCGCTCGCCGACGCCGGCGAAGACCGAGTAGCCGCCGTGCGAACTGGCGATTCGCGCGATCAACTCGGTCAGAATCACGGTTTTGCCCAGGCCCGCGCCGCCGAAAAGTCCCGCCTTGCCGCCGCGCACAAACGGCGTCAACAGGTCGATTACCTTGATGCCCGTCTCGAAGATTTCCGTGCGGGTCGAAAGGTCGGTCACTGCGGGCGATTCGCGATGGATGGGCCAGTAGTCGTCGGCCTGGATCGGGCCGCGGCCGTCGACCGTCTCGCCGGTCAGGTTGAACACGCGGCCGAGCGTGGCCTTGCCGACCGGCACTTTGACCGGTCCGCCGGTGTCGAGGCAGTCCATGCCGCGGACCATGCCGTCGGTGCTGCCCAGCGCGACGCAACGCACCCGGCCGCCGCCGAGGTGCTGCTGCACCTCGCCGGTCAGGTTTAGCGTAATGCCTTTCTGTTGGCTGCTGATTTTCACGGCGTTGTAGATCGCCGGCAGGCGATTTTCGGGAAATTCGGCGTCGAAGGTCGAGCCGATCACTTGGGTCACTCGGCCGACGTTATTTGCGGAGGCGGTTGCGGCGGGCATGGCGGTTGCTCTTGTGCTTGCAGTGCGCGTGAATCGGAAAAATGGAAACGATAATGGAACAGCTTAAGTGACTGTTTAGGGTTGCGAGTTTTCGAGGATCGGGCGAAGCGCTCCGACGAAGGCGTCGGCCAATCGCATCATGCCGAGATCGCTCGGATGCGTGCCATCGACCGTGGCTTCGCCGTCGTCGCCCAACAGGCCTTCGCTGGGAAGAAAATACAGGTTCGGCACGCCCTCGGCCTTCATCTTTTCGATGATCGGGCGCAGGATGAGGCCCTTTTTGGTCGGGCAAACATTGCGGACGCTGCAATCTTCGACCAACAGGATCGGCGTGGTCGGATGCGATTTGCGCAGCCGCTTGACGAACGGCTCGACTCGTTCGGCCACCAGTTCGTAGTTCATGTTCCAAAGCGTATCGAGAACGAAGACCGACGGATCAAGCTCGGCGATCAAGTCGGCCAGCTCCGGCTCCATCTTTCCGCTGCCGGAGAAGCCGAGATTGATGACGGGCGACTCCAATTTTCGGCCGACGATCGCGACGTAGGCCATGCCCGGACGCGAGGCGTTGCCGCCCTGGGTGATCGAAGTGCCGTAGAACACAATCGGTTTTCCGGCGACGGGAACGGCCGCAACGGAGTGTTCCTTGGCAACGCCGATGGCCGCCGACTCGACGCGATTGTGCAACGGAAGATTCAGAAGATATTCTCCGCCGGGGCTCACCGGAAACGTTACCGTGTTGGAAACGTCGGTGGGCTTTCCGTTGTCGACGAACTGCCACGTGCCGCCGGGCCGCTTGACGTAGAGGTCGATTCCGCTGAAGCTTGTGGCGGGCATGCCCGCGATCGAAAGCCCCTTGTGCCGCAGCGTCCAACGGACCGCAATCACTGGGGCGTCGCTAGTGAAGCGGACGTGCAGGCCCGCGCTGTTGCGGCTTCGGGTCCAAACGTCCTTGGGCACTTTGCCTTCGGCCTTGCTCGGCAGACGATCGTAGACGGAAAGCGTATCGGTCCAGCCTTTGCCTTCGACGCCGAGGTCTTTGCAGTCGTACCAGACGAAATCTTTCGTGTCGACGGGATCGGGTCCGGCGGCCCAAACCGAGGCGCAGGCGGCCAATAGCAGGAAGCACGCCGGCAGCCCGATGCGATTGAGTAGGTTTGTCATAATGGATGCCTGACTGTTTAGATTTAGCGGAGATTGATCCGTGGTTAATCGTTCAGCGCCTCGGCGCCGCCGATAATCTCGAGCAACTCGCCGGTGATCTGGCCCTGCCGGGCGCGGTTGTAGGCCATCGACAGGTTCGAGATCATGCTGTCGGCGTTCTCGGTGGCGGCTTTCATAGCCACCATCCGCGCGATCTGCTCGCTGACGGCCGCGTCCAAAAAACACTTGAACAGCCGCACGCGAAAACTCATCGGCACGATCTCGTCCAAAATGCTCTCGGCTGAGGGCAGAAACTCGTAGGGCGTTTCGGCCAGCGCCGGTTCCGCGTCGGCCGCTTCGAGGTTGCCCAACGGCAGCAAGGTCTCGACCACGGCCTGCTGGCGGCTGGCGCTTTCGAACTTCGTATACACCACGTCGAGGCGGTCGAGCGCGCCGGCGGCGAAATCCTGCATATACCGCTCGGCCAGCACGTCGACTTCGGCGAAGCTCGGCTTGTCTTCGAAGTGGGTGAACGCTTCGTCGGGCTGGAATTTGCGGAATTTGAACGCCGAGATGCCCCGTTTGCCCGCCACTTCGAGCCGAACCTCCGGCACCGTGCTGCGCAGCTCGCGGTATCGGGCGGCAGCCAGCCGCACCACGTTGCCGTTGTAGCCGGCGCACAGCCCGCGATTGGCCGCCAGCACCAGCAGCAGTGCCCGCTTGGGCTCGGGGCGGGCCTGCAACAGGGGATGGCTGACTTGGAGCCCGCGGCGGGCCAGATGGCCCACCAGCGCCGTGATGCGCCGGGTGTAAGCTGTGGCGGCGGTGGCCCGATCCATCGCCCGCTTGAATCGGGCGGTCGAAATCAGCTCCATCGTCCGCGTGATTTTGCGGATGCTGCGGATCGAGCTGCGGCGGCGGTCGAGTGCGCGGGCTTTGGCCATGGGGAGTGGCTAGTGGTTAGTGGCTAGTGGTTAGTGGCTAGTGGTTAGTGGCTAGTGGAGAGGGGCTAGTGGAGAGGGGAGAGGGGAGAGTTCATACTTCATCCTTCATCCCTCATCCT